>CAZPTW010000067.1:0-10125 GCA_964589235.1 uncultured Smithella sp.
GAGACGCAATGATGGTGGCCAATACCGTCAACAGAAGAAAGGGAATGTAGAGATAGTAGACCTGATGCTGCACCATGCCGAATAAAAGAAACTTGCTTTCCGGATGCTGAAGGGCAAAAACCCCTTGTCCCATGTAATTGAGTAACAACGCCACAAAGACAAAATACCACGCATTGAGGATCGGCTTCCGACCCAAATGCCCCATGTCGGCATAAAGCGCTTCGCCACCGGTCGCGCAAAGAATCACTTCGGACAGTACGAAAAAACCGGCCAGCCCGTTTTGGGACAGAAACTGAAACGCGTAATAAGGATTGATCGCTTTGAGAATGCCCGGCATGGTGGAGAGAGACACCAATCCCGTCAGGCCCAGACAGATAAACCAGACCAGCATGACCGGACCGAACACCCCCGCGACCTTGTCGGTTCCGCGAGACTGGACGGCAAACAAGGATACCGTAATCACGATGGCAATGACAATCAGCGTCTCCTGGCGAATATTTTCAAGGCCCGGAATCAGCATCATGCCTTCCACGGCGGAAAGCACCGAAATGGCCGGTGTAATCACGCCGTCGCCCAGAAGCAGCGAAACACCAATATAAGTTAGAAATCCAGCGAAAGCGAGTCTTCGTCCGGGGCGAAGCGTCCGGTTGAGAATCTCCCGCAGCATGATTTCCCCGCCCTGCCCTTTGTACGCGACGCTCATCGCCAGCCACGCGTATTCGGCTGTTACGAGGATCATCATGGTCCAGAACACCAGGGATAAAATTCCAAAAACATTATCCACGGTTCTGGGGGTTAAGGCAAAAACCACCGTGAGTGTGTAAATCGGGCTTGTGCCAATATCACCAAACACGATGCCGATCGCCCGAATGACCCCTCCCCCAAATGACTCCCGCTCGATGTTCTTCAAAATCGCCCTCTCCGTAATAGATGCGCTGCAATATCATTGAAAAATATGGGCGTCAAGCGCAAGAAACCGGAGGGATGTGGACACAGGCGGCCCCCTAAACACCTCGAAAGATCAAAACAAATCACCGACCGTGCCAACCCTCCGCCATCGATCGACTTCAGCGCTCTGTCAGATTCTTTATCGGTATTGTCTGGAAGGATCATTCCCCAAATGGAAAAGAGAGGACCTTTCCAATTCGCATCTTCATCGACTGAGGGAAGGATTGTCACAGGCATCGTGACGGCCTGGCGTTTCGCCTGGAAAGACGATCCTTCCCGGGCGATTGAAGCACCTTCCCCTTTGTAACGCATACCGGTCAATCCCTGGTCCGAAGACGACCGCGCCGGTGAAAAAAAAGGCCCTCATTTCAGGAAATGAATGGAACGCCTTGTTTTGACAAAACCTGTTTCAGTTGTTCATACCGGGGGAAAGCAGGTAGGTTTGTATCGATCGTTTCGGCGTCACATGGGAAGAAACCTGCGCCTTTTAGAGAGGCATGGCGCAGGTTAACCCCTTTTCCGCATGATCACACTTTTCCGAGGCTGCGCATGAGATATGTCTGGGGAAAGCCGTCTGTTCGATGACGAAAAAAGTCAACTTGGCGATATCCCGGGTAAGTGTATTGATCCCTTTGCAAAGTTCGATGTTGTAATCCCTGACAACATCTGTCATCTCCAGTAGAATTTCCATGGTCATTACCAATCGCGTGAAATTTGAGCTTCAGCTTCCGTCAATCGCCCTTTCAATACACTTCAAACCCGGGATATCGGATAACGAATTTCCCGTCCTAGGTAAAATCCTTATGCTTCAGTCGATAATTTTTAGCAATATGCATACCACTATTTCAGCTTCGCATAACACATTGAATTACAACATGATTGAGAAATTCAGCATGACAATGCCTCTTTTTTGTGTCCCGTTCTTTAAGACATATCTGTCTCAGAGTAAGACAACGTGAGACATCAACTTCAAAAAGACCTTCAATCAAAACGCAATGATTTCTAAAACCATCACGCCCCTCCCATCGCGCGCTGGGGATAGTTGATCTTTCTCATCCACGAATCGGCACTTGATCTTAGGGCGTCGCAATCTGGTAAGTCGAGATATACCCCTCTAAAACGTTATGAAACAAAAACCCCGTATAATAGCCGGATGTCAGGGGGGCATAATCCGTTCCGCTCGTCATCAGTGCGCCATCCACATAAGCCGCAAGCGTGACCGACCCGCCGTCATTTTCATAGAGCCTGAACGTGTAAGTGTGATAACTCCCCAGATAAGATCCGACCGACATGGACACCGCGTTGAGTTCGGACGCCAACCCGCCGTTGACACGGTAGATATACAACTTTCCGCCCGCGGTGCTGATGATCATCTCGTAGTAAGAGCTGAGATCGCCTGCCGCCCGGAGATACAAACCGTAGGCGCCGCCGCTTGAATGAACCGATGTGATATTGATTTTGGCACTGACACCGGTCTTTCCCGGATCGTTGAAATCACCGTTGAGCAAACACGAATCAAGGGCGGAGGAGCTATAGAAGCGGGCGGCAGGCCCACCGGAGGAGGATGTGATCGACCAGCTTGAGCTGTCTCCGCTGATCACCGCCCAAGGATCCGCAGGGAAACTGCTATAGGTGTTGAAATGATCGATCAACACGATGTTTGCCTCTTCCTCTTCGACCAGAGGGCCGCATCCCCATACGGCCAACCCCAACCAAAGCGCCATTCCATAAAGACAAATTCTACTTCTGCCAAACACGCCGGAGGGTCTCATGGGCCATTCCTTCTAAAAAAATCATTTTCGTCCAAAAACACGATCCCTCGTCCACGAAAAGACCGCTCGGGATGAGGCAAACTATTCCATCGCCGGGGCCGTCAATAAAAAAACCGACCATATATCGAAGATCCTGTCAACCAACTTAACTTTTTTTTACCATCACCGTCATCGACAAATAGATTTACCGTCGGTTTTGGGCGGGCTTGTCGTCCAAAGACATGATATAATATTGAATGAAAGGGGGGGAAGACATGGCTGACATTGAAAATTTTTACGGCTTTCTGGAACATCCATTCGCCATGGCCCCCGATCCGAAATTTTTTTTCGCCGCCGAAAGCCAGCGGGAAGCTTTGGCGGCCATCCAATACGGAATCAGCAACAAAAAGGGGTTTATCTTGCTGATGTCCGAAGCGGGTTTGGGAAAAACCATTCTGATTCAGCACCTCATCGGCAGGCTCGACCGTTCTATCCGCGCAATTTACTTTCCTCACGTTCAGATGCCTTTTCTCCAGATGCTCAAAGACATCCTCGTCCGGTTAAACTTGACCCCGGAATTCGACACCAAAGGCGCGATGGTTCACTGCCTTTACTATTCCCTGATCGAAAGTCTGGGCCGCCAGGAAAATGTTGTCCTCGTTTGCGACCAGGCGGAAGACATCTCGCTTGAGCTTCTGGAAGAAGTGCGTCTTCTGGCCAATTTGGAAACCGGCACGTCAAAACTCCTTCAGATTGTCTTGGTGGGACGCCCCGAACTCGGGGCGAAACTCCATTGCGACATTGTCCGCCAAATCGAACAGCGGATCGCCGTTCACAGCCGCCTTCATCGCCTCACGGAGGACGATTCCAAGCGTTATATCGAGCACCGACTGAAGACGGCCGGCAACCAGTCCGCCGTATTTGCCGATGACGCCATCGGTTTGATCTGTAAATCCGCGCGGGGCGTTCCTTGGGCGATCAATATCTTATGCAGTAACGCTCTGCTTTTGGGATATTGTCTCTCTCAAAAAAAGATCTCCGCGGCCGTCGTCAAGGCCATCCGCCACAAGAAAACCCTTTTGCGCGAAGAAGAAGCTCGAGCCCTCGCTCGGCGGATCAAGAACCGACGCGTCCGCGCGGGGATTTTCCTCCTCTCGCTTGCCGTTTTCCTGGGGCTGGCCTTGTCTTTCGAACGATCGTCGCTTTTGTCTTTTTACCGATCGCTGATCGTCCATCCCCCCGCCGCCCCTCCCGGATCAAAGACCGACGCCCATCCCCCAGCGATTCCGCGGACGCCAGAAACAAAACGGGATCCGGCCGCCCTTGCTCTGAAGGCCTCTGAGAACATGACGGAGTCGACGAAGCTTTCACCAGCCCCCGAACCGCAGGTTCCTTCCACCGAACCGGATATCCAAATCAAGAAAATCATCGAAGTCCGCCCTGGCACCAATCTGTCTTTGTTGACCTTGCAGAACTATAAAATCGTCAACGAAACGTTGATGGATCATATCCTGAAGCTCAATCCTGAAATCACCAACCCCCATTTGCTTCGCCTGAATCAAAAAATTCGACTTCCCGAAATCTCAGGCCGGCTGCTGATCATCCGGCAGGCGCACAATCAGTATAAAATTCATCTAAGAACGTTCGGAAACCGCCAGGACGCTGAACACTACCGAAAAAGTGCCGCCGCCTGGGCAAAGGACATCGAAATCGTCCCATGGCAAATAACACCCCAGAATACCTGGTACCGCGTGATGACCGGGCCTTTCACCCATCCGGAGGCGGCGCTTTCCGCCGTATCGGACATGCAACACAAGGGATTTTCATTCTATTGAGCCGTCATGGCCCATAAAAGCCCGCCCGCAAGCGAGCCTCAGCGCTTTTTGGTATTCTCGGATCAGATGCTTTTTCGGCAGTCCCACATCGACGATGTCCCAAGGGAGAAACTCTTCTTTATCCTTTTCGCGATAGACATAAAAATCGGGGTTGACATTCACGCTCTTGAGCGCTTTTTTCCAATTTCCTTTCAACCGGTGAACGGCCCGCAGAATCCCCCCGACGCGCCGATCGCCCAGGGACAATAAAGCCTGAACATAATTCCATTTCGGCACATCGGAGACAACATGGATTTGGCGGTCGGTTTTGAAGGCCTTTGTGATCTTCTTGATCTTTCTGCCTGCGTCTTGAACATCCGCAAGGGAACACCACTGAAAAGGGGTTCGGGGTTTAGGGATAAATTGATTGATGCTGAGCGTCATGCGCCGGAATTTCCTTCGACCCGCCGTCCGTGAAAGGGCCGTGTGCTGGATCTTACCGACCAGATCAATGATGGCATCGATGTCTTCCTCTTCTTCCGTCGGCAATCCAACCATGAAATACAAACGCACATTGACGAGGTCTTTTTGCATCAACACATCCGCTGCCTTGAAAATATCCTCCTCCGTGACGCCTTTGCGCAAGACATCACGT
Source organism: uncultured Smithella sp. (assembly GCA_964589235.1). Lineage (GTDB taxonomy): Bacteria > Desulfobacterota > Syntrophia > Syntrophales > Smithellaceae > UBA8904. Next base: position 5,169 of record CAZPTW010000067.1, read on the forward strand.
AACCGTTGACTTCCCGCCTCCGGCGCCAGCGCCACCGTCTCAATCCCACAAGCTTTAAGCCACTCGATTCTTTCGACAGTTACCTGATCGATCCGCAACGAACCGATACCGGCTTGACCGCCGCGCTCTAAGATATGTCGACCAATTTTTGCAAGATCGGGATGATCCGAAACCGCCGTGCCGACCAAACCGATTTTCCTTTTTCGCGACAAACCTTCATCGACGGCGTTCATCACGCCCTCGGCGACACGGAATCGCGGTGGACAGTAGACATGCGCGGCCGCGCAAAAACGGCACATTCGCGGGCAGCCGCGATTGACTTCAATCAAATACATGTCTGCCATTTCCGCGTCGGGCGAACTGATCACCTCCGTCGTGGAGAAGGCGTCGATGTTTTTGACGGGAAGCAGGTGAATACGACTCGGCAGGTCTGTTCCCTGCGGCGCGACGCTTTTGATTCGCCCATCGGGGAAATAGTCGACACAATATAAAGACGGGATGTAGACGTTTTTACCCCGCTGCTGGAGGTCGGACAGAAAGGCCGCTCGGGGGATATCCCCATGTCGGCCTTCCAAGAATAGCTCGGCAAAAATCGGCAAGGCCTCCTCCGCTTCACCCAAGATGAAAAGATCGAAAAAGTCCGCAATCGGTTCCGGATTGAGGGTCGGCGCAATGCCCCCCCCGATCACCAGGGGGTGAACATCGCGTCGGTCTTTCGCCAGAAGGGGGATGCCGGCGGCCTCCAGCATCGTCAAAACGGCGGGATAATCATTTTCAAAAGAAAGGGAAAAAGCCAGGATATCAAAGTCCCCCAGGGGCCTTTGACTTTCCAGACTGACCATCCGCGCCGCGGGGGCGGCGAATTCGGCATCGCCGTCCGGAGCGGGCAGAAAGGCTCTTTCACAAAGAAAGGAAGGGAGATCGTTGAAAATTTTATAGACGGTCTGGAACCCGAGATTCGCCATGCCGACCCGATAGGCATTGGGATAGGCCAGGCAAACCGAATGAAAGGCGCCCCAAACCTTTTTGACAAACCCCTCCTCGCGCTTGAGAAGGGACTCAAAATTCTTCTTTTGTTCCCAATTCATGAATCGCCTGCGGCCTCGAGTCCCGTCTTCCTTGGACGAAAGCGCCGTGCGCGCGGCTTAATCCGCCTGACGGCGCAGAAACGTGGGGATCTCGATGTCGACCGCCTCGTTTTCATCGTTGAGCCCCATCGTCAACACATGGGCGGCGTCTCGGCTTTTTTCCTTGCGCAAAAATGTCGGAGTCGCCAGGTTCTCCTTGCGAAACCCGCCCAGGTGCGCCACATTCGCCGGAGCCTGCTTCTTTTTCATGGCATCCTCGAAGCCGGTGGCGATCACGGTGATACGGATTTCATCCCCCATCGACTCATCGATGACGGTGCCGAAAATGATGTTGGCGTCCTCATGCGCTTCCGCCTGAATGAGCGAAGAGGCTTCGTTGACTTCATAAAGACTCAGATCCGGACCGCCCGTGATGTTGAGCAGAATACCGTGCGCCCCCTGGATCGTGTTGTCTTCCAGCAGAGGAGACGAAATGGCGCGCTGTGCCGCTTCCACGGCGCGGTTTTCACCGGAGGAGGTACCGGTGCCCATTAAAGCCATCCCCATGTTGCTCATGATATTTTTTACATCGGCGAAATCCAGGTTGATGAGGCCGGGAATCACGATCAGATCGGATATCCCTTTGACGGCCTGATAGAGAATATCGTCCGCTTTCTTGAAGGCCTCCAGGAGCGAAAGCCCTCGGCCGCCGAGGCTCAACAACCTCTGATTGGGAACGACGATCAGCGTGTCCACGACGTCGCGTAACTGAATCACCCCGTCTTCCGCCTGCGAATTTCTTTTCTTGCCTTCAAATTGGAACGGTTTGGTGACGACCGCGACGGTCAACGCCCCGCACTCCCGCGCGATCTCGGCGATGACAGGCGCGGCGCCTGTGCCGGTTCCTCCGCCCAACCCCGCCGTGATGAAGATCATATCCGCCCCCTCGAGGTTCCTGCGGATCTCATCGCGAGATTCCAACGCCGCCTGACGGCCGACTTCAGGAATGGACCCGGCCCCCAACCCCTTGGTGGTTTCCGCGCCGAGCTGAATTTTTACGGGGGCATCGGAGGCCCCAAGCGCTTGGGCGTCGGTATTGGCGATCATGAAGTCGACGCCCCTGAGCGTATAGGAAATCATGGTATTGACGGCGTTCCCTCCGCCGCCTCCCACCCCAATCACTTTGATTTTTGCCGAATTTTCGTTGCACACTTCCGTCAATTCAAACATCCTGACACCCCCTTCTTTTTTTAGAAAAACTCCAAAAACCATTTTTTAATCAGTCTGAATCCATTGCTGAATAGGTTGCCCGTTTTTCGTTTACCGACCCCTCCAGAAACGTTTTTGCTGCCGTAAAGGATCAATCCCACGCCCACGGCGAACGCCGGCGAATTGGCCTTGTCTCTCAAACCGCCGACCCCCACAGGATACCCGCAACGCACCGGGATATCAAAGATCTGTTCCGCCATTTCAGTGATGCCCGGCAATAATGACGTACCGCCTGTCAGAACCAATCCCGCCGCCAGAAGGTCTTCATAACCGGAACGGACGATTTCTTTGAGCGCCATGTTGAGAATTTCTTCCATGCGCGGCTCCATGATGCGCCCCAGAATTTGGCGTGACACCATCCGGTCCTCGCGCCCACCGACGCTGGGAACCTCGATGGTCTCTTCTTTCGGAATCAGTGACGTCAAAGCACAACCATGCCTCAATTTGATCTTTTCCGCCTCGGCGAAAGGGGTTCTCAACCCGGTGGCGATATCCGATGTCAAGAAATTCCCCCCGACCGGAAGAATGGCGGTGTGTTTGATGCTGCCTTCGGCGAAAATGGCGATACTCGTGGTTGCCCCGCCGATATCGATCAACGCCACTCCCAAGTCTTTTTCATCGGCCCCCAGAACCGCTTCACTCGCGGCCAGCTGCTCCAGCACGACGTCATCAATGTCCAACCCCACTCGATTCACGGATTTGACGACATTTTGAATGGACGCGGCCGCCCCGGTGACAATGTGCACTTTCGCCTCCAGGCGGACCCCCGACATCCCCACGGGATCCCGAATGCCGTCTTGTCCATCCACCACATAACTTTGAGGCAAGGCGTGCAGAATTTCACGGTCTACAGGAATGGCAATGGCCTTGGACGCTTCGATGGCCCGCTGCAGGTCGTCTTCTCCAACCTCTCGACCCTTGATGGCGACAATCCCCAGTGAGTTCTGTCCTTTGATATGGCTTCCGGCGATGCCGACATAGGCGGAATTGATTCGGCATCCGGACATGTGTTCAGCCTCTTCGACGGCTTTCTTGATCGATTCGACCGTGCTTTCAATATTCACGACGCCGCCTTTGCGCAATTCCTTGGCCTGCGCGACACCGACGCCGATGATATCGATGCCGGTTTCAGTCACTTCGCCGACCACCGCTGCCGTTTTCGTCGTCCCAATGTCAATGCCTACCAAAACATTGCTTTTTCTTCCCATAGTCTCACCTATCAAAACCTCCGCTCCCGACCGTTTATAATTTGTATTGCGGTCCTTTTTTCTTATCTTCCGGCCTGCCCCAGGCATTTTTCCGTTGCACGGTCACCTTGGAAATATCCGCCAGATCGACCAGCAGATGCCCGTCTTTCATCCCTCGTCTTTCCAGATCGGCCAGCACGACGTCGAGCTGCCTGAGTTTGCTTTCAAAATGATCGCGCCCAAGCTTGAGATGCAAGCCCCGGGCGGTCAAAAGCGAAATCCCAAAAACCTCCGAAACATGAACCTCCGACACCATGCCCAGATTTTCGTGACGCTCTGAACCGGCAAGCGACTCCAGCAGCCGGAGGGCATCGGTGACAATCGGCGGCTGGGATTTGGCCGAGACATTGACCCCGCTTAAAATCGCCAGATCGACGTCGTCATGCGTCGACAATTTTTTGAAAACAATCCCATCGGAATCCATCAGATAGAAATGCCCTCCGTCCTTCACCAGCGCCACGGGTTTGCGCTCCCGCACCTCGAGGACCAGCCGATTGGGAAGCTCCCGCCCGACGTAAATTTTTTTCACCCACGCATTGGCGGCGACCCGCCGGGCCACCGTTTCCGTGTTGACGGCCAAAATATTGGACCGCGGCTTGATTTGCGCCAACGCCAAGATGTCTTTTTCCGTCAATTCTTTCAACCCCCGGATGGACACCTCACGGATTTCGAAATAGGGCGCACTCAAAAGCGCACTGTATCCCAAAACAAATAAAACGAAGACAAACACCGACGCCGACAGAAGGGCGGCGGCCCAAAGCAATTCCCCCAAGCTTCCCGCCAGACGACGCCGCAGACGATTTTTTTTCGCTTCAAGACTCCTCTTCATCTTTCTCGTTCCAACGATTCTTCTCCAATGATGACCAGTTCCGTCTCCAGCTCCACGCCCCGTTCCTTTCTGGCTGTCTCCTGGATGAGCCGAATCAGGTAGAGCATATCCGAGGCGGTTCCTTGACCTTTGTTTACGATAAAATTGGCATGCTTCTTCGACACCTGCATGTCACCATACCGCATGCCTTTCAAGCCGAGCTCTTCGATCAGCCGCCCCGCGGGCAATCCCGGAAGATTCTTGAAGACAGAGCCGCAATTGGGATAATTTAACGGATGTCGTTCCTGTCGCCACTTCAGAATTTCGGCCATCCGCCCGCGGATATTACCGGCGTCTCCCCTTGCCAATTTCAAGCGCGCGCTCAAAATGACGGTCCCCGCGGGGAGATTGGAAGTCCGATAGGCAAAATGGATGTCCCTTCGCGTGAGCACTTGTTTCCGTCCCATATCGTCCAGGAGGGTGATATCGGAAATCACATCTTTCATTTCCGCCCCGAAAGCCCCCGCGTTCATCCGAACGGCGCCGCCGAGACTGCCGGGAATCCC
>CAZPTW010000068.1:0-10121 GCA_964589235.1 uncultured Smithella sp.
CCGGCAAATCCAAAAGGACGATCCGGAATTTCGATTTCATTTCACCGTGGGGTTTGAATTTTGAAACGAGCGCATCTCTATGGGATCCTCATTTTAACGGCTGTGGTCGTCATCACCACCGCCGGTGCGGTTGCGTGGCTTTTCGGCACGCCGGAAGGCGCGCGCTTTCTGCTGAAGGTCGCCTCTCGAGGGAGCGGCCTTGATCTTTCCGCAGATTCTGTCGAAGGCAGACTCCTCAAAACGCTCGTCCTGAAAAACATGGTCATTCGCTCGACGCATGTCACTGTTCGTCTGGAGCGGGTAGCCTTAAGCGCCGATCCTTCATCGGCATTCCTCGGACTTTTTCATGTGCAAACGATGACTTTGAAAAACATTTCAATCGAAGACAAAGAGCCGGCTAAACCGCCGACGCTTCAATGGCCGAAGGTGTCAGGGTGGCTGTCCCGGTTCGGCGGATCCATCGACCGGTTGAAGATCGAAAACGTCATCTATCGCCGTTTGGACGGACCCCCTCTGAAGATTTCGAGCATCTCCGCATCGATCGGCTGGCGACACGGAGAACTGTCCTTAGACAAATTGGCACTCGTCCATGATGATGTCTTGATCTCCGGCGACATCCGTGCAGGATTTGTAAAACCCCTGTTCCAGGTGAACATTGCTTTGGCCCCTTCCCGCAGCATTCTCAATATGGAATCTTTTCACTTGCAGGGGAAATTCGGCCCGGCCAAGCCGCCGGCCCAGATGGCCGGAAACATCCAACTGATCGGCCACCGCAAAAAGCAAGGGGCGGAGCCCCTGTGGACGTTATCTCTGAATGCGGCCCTGACGGATCGAGGGTTTCCTTTACAAAAAGTCTGTCTGACCCGACACGATAAAAGCGGCAGAATCGAAGCCTCCGGCATGCTTTCTTTCAAAGATTCGAAGCCTTTCTTGTCTTTGAAAGGAAACGCCAAAGATGTCGCTTGGATTTCAGCATCCAGCCTGCCGGTAAAGCTTTCCGGACCGTTTTCTTTGGAAGGCACCGCAGATGAGTACAGGGGTGACTTTTCTTTGACCAATGCCGGGAGAACCTGGCAAAATCTTTCACTGTCGGGCCGTTTTTCTGGACACGATCAGGGAGCCTCCGTTCACTTCACCCAAGGCGTTTTTCTGAGGGGTTCTCTTGCCGGAGACCTGAATGCCGACTGGCGGGAGGGTCTTGTTATAAATGCAGACTTATCCGCCCGAAAGCTCGACCCGGCGGTCATCGAAGATAAATGGTCAGGGCAAATCAATGCCGATTTCAAAGGCCGGATACACATCCCGCGCGACAAAGCACCCTCCGGGAACGTTTTTCTACTTCTTCGACAAAGCCGACTGCATGGCCGATCCCTGTCAGGTCACCTTCGCGCCTCGTTCTCACAGCAGGACATCGATCTTCAAGATCTCGCCTTGCACGGCAAAGGATTCCAAATTTCAGCCTCGGGCGCGCTGCAAAGCAACCTGTCTTTTGCTTCGAGCATCCGCGATCTTTCAGGTCTTCTGCCGGGAACATCCGGATCTCTGAAAGCCGAGGGTCGGGTACGATATCATAAGGGACACATCAGCGGAAAGGTCACGGCAAATGCGCGAGACGTATCCGTCTGGGGGCTTACAATCGGATCCGTAGAGATGAAATCCTCCCTTGATGAAGGCGAAGACGCATCCGTGAACATTCAGGCAACGGCTCAAAAAATCGGCTATAGACATCTCCACGCCGACACCTTCACTTTCGAGGCCATGGGCACCAAAACGAGACACAAAGCCCTTGCCGCCCTCCGTGCGGGATCGCATGGGATGCAGATGGAGTTCGACGGATCTTATCGTCGGGGAGAATGGAGGGGGACGCTATTTCGTCTTGACGGCTTGGATCAAGCCGGCCCGTGGCGTCTGGCCGGCCCTTCCAAAATCACCATTTCATCATCGGAGGTTTCGCTGGATTCCCTCCTCCTCGTGGGGGCCCGCTCCGAAACGCTCAGGGTTTTCTGCCACCTTGCCGAACGTCCCCTGTCGGGCTTCGTCCATCTGGATTGGAATCGGCTGAATCTTCAGCGAATCGGCGCGTGGCTTCATCGAAATCCCCTCAAGGGGTTTGCGCAGGGAGATGTCCGACTCAACCTTCTCCCCCAAAATCGCATCAGACTCTCTGGAAGGACCTCTCTTCAAGGCGCATGGACCGTACAAGAAAAATCCATAGAAATCCGCCAAGGACTTTTAAATATCGAGGCGGATGAAAAGGGATATCGAGCCGATGCAAATTTTTTGCTGGCCACGGGAGGCGTGTTGAAGGGAACGTTTTTTTCCGCAACTCCCGCGCATCTGTTGGTCCCCAACGACGGTCGTTTCCAGATTCAATGGCAGGACTTTGATGCCGCGGTTTTCGGGCCCCTTCTATCCGAAACCCTCCGTACAGAGGGGAAAGTTTCCGGTCAGGTCGAAGGCAGGTTGTTTCCCGAAAGCCGTTTGGACATAACGGGAAGGCTTTCTGTATCGGAGGGCAAAGTCCGTGTTGTCAGAGGGAAAGGGGACATCCATGTGGATCTGAAAGAAGCTTCACTTTCCTGGGTTTGGCGGGACGATGTCTTGAGCGCCGGAGCATATGTCAAACTCTCGGAACATGGACAGTTGGAGGGCCGATTTCAGCTTCCCCTGGCGGCGCGCCTTCCCAGCACATTAAACGAGCAGGGGAAACTTTGGGCCTCTGTGACTGGAACAGTGAGAGAAAAAGGCCTGTTGACCGCTTTGTTTCCAACTCTCATACAAGAAAGCCAAGGCCGGCTGGATGTGGACGTCAAGCTGGATGGAACCTGGAGGGCGCCGCGTTGGAGCGGGGAGGCCAGCTTGTCGAAGGCGGGAGGGTATCTCCCGACAGCGGGAATCACCCTTCGGGATGTCGGCATCAAAACCCGCTTTGTCGACGATACCGTTTTTATTGACTCGATCGACGCCTTCTCCGGCCCGGGGCACATCCAAGGCAAGGCTGTCGTTCGTTTGAACGGAGGGACGATTTCGAGTTTTGAAGGCCGTCTGGAAGGCGATCGTTTTCAAACCATCTATTTCCCCGAGTTACAAGTCCAGAGTTCTCCCAGTCTCCTATTCGCGGGGACACCCGACAAGATCATCGTCAAGGGGACCATTCTGCTGCCGGATGTGTCCGTCGTCCCGACGCGATCATCGGGCGTGGCGCAAGTCAGCCCGGATGTCGTTCGCGCCGGAAAGACCCAACCCGCGCCGCATCGACTTCCTTTCCAGTTGGATGCGCAGGTTAAAATGGTTTTGGGCGATTCAGTCCTATTCAAGACGGAAAGCATCGATGCCAAACTAACCGGCCAAGTCGATTTGACCTTACAGGATCTCGACAAAATATCCGGACGAGGGGAAATCCGTTCCGTGAAGGGCCGCTTTCAAACCTACGGGGTTCAGTTGGACATTGTCCGCGGACGACTCCTCTTTACCGGAGGGCCGATCCATACCCCCAGTTTGGATGTCTTGGCCCTGAAAACCATCGGCGATGTCAAAGCGGGCGTGACCGTCACCGGCAAGCTGCCCTCCCCCGTCCTGAAACTCTATTCCGATCCCGCGTTGCAGGATATGGACATTTTGGCCTATATCGTTTTGGGGCACCCTCTAGGCACCAATATCGAACAGGCCAATCTGCTGGCCATCGCCGCAGGGGCGCTCTTGAGTTCAAAGCAAGCCGAAGGGCTGCAGTCCCAAATCAAAAACCGGCTGGGACTTTCTTCCTTCGAGATTTCGACGGGCGTGATGGAAAAAAACGGTAAGATGGGCTATAAACCGGTCAAAGTGGCTTCCGCGGGCAAAACGGCGCCCACGGAGGGCGTGGGAGAAACGATGGTGGTCATCGGACGGTATTTAACACCGCAACTTTATGTCAGTTACGGTCGATCGCTCTTTACCGGCAGCAACCTGTTCTCTCTTCGCTACAATCTTTCAAAAAACTGGCAAGTGGAAAGCCAAACGGGCACGTCGAGCGGTGTGGATATCTATTACAAATTGGAATTTAATTAACCGGAGACCTCATACATCATGTCTTTGAAAAAATTCGACTTGGCGATTCAGGGCGGGACACTTTTGACCCTGTCCCCCAAAATGGACGTCATTGAAGAGGCAACCGTCGGCATATGCGGTAATCGCATCGCCTTTGTGGGAAGCGATCGAAACGTTGTGGCCAATCGTATCGTCGACGGCGCCGGGTGTCTGGTCATGCCGGGGCTTGTCAACACGCACACCCATCTGCCGATGGTGATTTTCCGCGGTATGGCCGATGATTTGTCTTTAATGGATTGGCTCCATCATCATATTTTTCCCGCCGAGGCACGCTTTGTCAATCCCGACATGGTTTACTACGGCTCGCTTCTGGCGATGGCGGAAATGATCCGCTCCGGAACGACAACCTTTTGTGACGGATATTTTTTTGAAAATCGGATCGCCGAAGCCGCGTTGCAATGCGGCATGCGCGGCGTATTATCCCAGGGATTCGCCGATTTCGCAACGCCGGACCATCCCAACTTCGAAAAGATGATGAAAGCAGCCGACCGGTTTGTCCGGCGCTGGATGCCCTACGCGCCTTTGATCACGCCGTCGTTTTTTTGCCATTCCCCCTACACCTGCTCACCGAAAACACTCGTCAACGTGAAAAAGGCCGCGCGGGAGACCGGGATTCTTTATCTGATCCATCTTCTGGAAAATCGAGATGAAATTGAAATCATCAAAAAGCGCTTCGGAAAAGAACCTGTCGGACATCTCTACGATCTGGGCGTTTTGGACGCGCAAACCGTCGCTGTGCACTGCAACTGGCTTTCTTCCGAAGACATGGCCCTCTTTGCCGATTTAGGCGTCGGTGTCTCCCACAATCCGGGAAGCTCCATGAAACTTGCCGCCGGTGTCGCCCCCGTCCCGGAGATGCTCAAAAGCGGCATTTGCGTCGGTCTCGGCACAGACAGCGCAGCCAGCAACAACACGCTCGACATGTTCCGGGAAATGGATCTGGCCGCAAAGATTCACAAAGCCGTCTCACTCGATCCAACGGTGATGAGCGCCCAGTCCATCGTTCAGATGGCGACGCTCGGTGGCGCGAAACTGCTTGGACTTCAGGATGTGATCGGTTCCGTGGAAACGGGAAAACTCGCCGACCTCATCCTCGTCGACCTCAACCAACCGCACTTGACCCCCCTTTACCATCCATACTCGCAACTGGTTTACGCGGCGCGCGGCGCGGATGTCAAAACCAGCATCATCAACGGTAAACTCGTCATGGAAAATCGTCGTCTTTTGACCATCGATTTAGACGAAGCCATCCGAAATGTCCGACGGATCGCACAAAACATCATGCGTTCAACCTCTCATGACGAAACCCGATCCAACCATTGCCCGTAAAAAAATCGGTTGAAACCCGGTTTATTTTATGCCAAGAAACCTCCTGGCATCTCGATGGGAATACCCGCTGAACATTCATTCTCTTTTTCCCGTTGTCTCAAGACAACCGTATTGAGGATAGGATATGCTCGATAAGAACACCATCATGACCGCACTTTTGAATGCCTTCCCTTCCGTCGAAAGTTTTCATGATTTCAAGGAACATGACAGCGACATATCGCGAAAGGCGATTCCCGTCATCGTCCAGTACGCCTTCGACCAACACATTATTGACGCACCGACGGAAGCGTCGTTTGTGTCGTTTTTGAAAAACGCCCCTAGACAAGAAGGGAAAACCCTTCCACCAGGCTTGACATTTCAGGATGTGATCGACAAGTTGGCCGGTCATTTGTCCGTCAACGCGCTGATCGCGAAGCTCGAAGTCACCGCCAAGTACATGTCGCTGCCTGAAATCCAGGCCTCCATGATCACGAGGCTCAAACAGAAATTCATCGTCAACACACCCAAAAAACGCGCGCTTTTACGGATTATCGCCTACAAACTCGCCCTGAAATATCCGGATTTGGGATGGGATTACGAGATGCTTTCAAAACTCCCCATATCCTCCCAAGATCGTTTCGCGGCGATTCAAGAAACGGCGGGCGTGACGGTAACTTTCTATTTGCAGGGACATGGAGACATCATTTTCCCCCCCGACGTGACATGGCTCCGCAATGAATTGTCCAACTGTATCGAATATCTGCGTCTCGAGAGTTATCTCTCCAAGAAAGTCATCGAGACGGTGGGCGCGACAGCCTTCAATCTCCGCGCTCCCAAAAAGCCGGGTCCTGTGGATGAGCCGAGACTCTACAATGAATCCATCCGCAACGCCATGGCCATGGCGCATCAAATGGCTGTCCGTTGGCTATTATCGGATCTCAGCACCCTCAATAAAAAACTGATCATCGTCGCGCATGCGGGCCCCTTCGGCGAGGCCAATACAATGATTCAAAGAATTTTGGAAGTTCCCCTGACGGGCGAGTCGGGCGTTTACCTCACTGACTTCGCCTATCTCTGCGCCCGTTTCGCGTCTGTGAAAGCCGATTTTGAGCGTTATGCCCAACCTATGAATCCATTCCCCGGCCATGCCGGAAATCTTTGGCAGGTCAATTACTTTATCTCATACCCCTATTACGACTATATCCCTTGTCTTTTGGAGGAAAAGATGCTCCCACGCTCGACAAAGAATTCCTCCTATGAAGAGTTCAAACGCGCCCTTCATTTTCCCGAGCAGGCCCTGCAAACGACATTCGGCGCCATCCGGGCGATGCATCGCTTCCCGCAAAGTGTGTTGCTTCTGACCGAAATCGCCAAAGTCCTGCGCATCCGAAGCATGCCTTTCGAGGCAGACACCGTCTTGACCAATCTTCTCTTGTCCCATCCTGTCAACCTTGTGGCAAGGCTCATGCGGATGCTGATCTATGCCAATATCGCTCAGAGTCAAACCGATTTTCCGTCGGCCCAACTCGCCTTTGAAAGGGCGTTTGCGGAAAGCGAGTTCATTGTGGCCAATAGTCCGCAGGAGAGCGATATTTGGCATGAGATCGGTATGCTGAACTTCAGCAGAGCGTTGAAAGTTCTTCAATATCTGAGAGACAAAAAAACGCCCGGTCCAAAGACTGTCACCCTTCAGGACGTCTTGAATGACATGGACAAAGCGCGAAAGGCCTTTCTGACCAGCATGACCGTATCAGCCACCGGCAAGGCGTTGAATTCTTTGTACATGTTCGGATACACCCTTTGCCTCTTGAACCTTCTTGCACTGGAAAAAAAAGGGAAGGGGTCTGTCATTCGGGAAGTTTTCAAGACAGTCGGTCTTCGCGTGTTCCGCATGATCGGATGGGTCCAAGACGATTTGCCCTCTTCTGAACACCGGCTCGAAAAGACATATCAAGATCTCCTTTCGACCATCAATCTGGTCATCGCCCGCTATGACAATCTGGTGCTTTGCCGAAGCTATATCCCTCATTTAAGATTTATGCTGGCGCTCATCATCTGGGATTTCGCCCCTGTGATGACAGCACAAGTTTGCAGAATTACCCTGGAGTGGTTGAAACTCGCCCGCCAGGAAGCTGAAAAGCTCGTCAAAGACAATGTCGCTGTTTACCATATGGTATGCGGCAAAATCAGCGCCGAGCGATTTATCGAACACGTCAACGATACGATCGGTGTCATTTTACGTTATATCCGGGAAGAAGACCTCCAAGAGGGGAAGGATCAAGGACAAGACTGTTCACACTTCGCCCACCTCTCCGGCGTCAAGCTCATGCTTTTGGAATTGGACCGCACACAGACCCAACCGGTCATCTTGTGCGCCGGAGAAGCCCAAAAAGCGATCAGGCAAAAGCCGGCCGTCAGGTAGCTGATTTAGAAGCATCGCCGGTGGTTTATGACGCCCGGGAGCCGATCGTTTACCGATCGACGGCCTGCACACCCGATCGGATCGGAAATGAAGGCGCATCCTATCGTTTGGTTTGATCAAACAGTTCCAGATACCGGCCATACCCCTCTTTTTCGAGATCTTCTTTAGGAACGAATCGTAATGCCGCCGAGTTGATACAATAACGCAGCCCCGTTGGTTTCGGACCGTCTGGGAAAACATGCCCCAAATGAGAATCTGCATTCTTGCTGCGCACCTCCGTCCTGACGAGAGACCAACTTCGATCTTCTCTTTCCACGATATTTTCCCGCTCCAAAGGTTTTGTGAAACTGGGCCAACCGCTGCCTGAATCGAATTGATCTCTGGAGCTGAAAAGCGCTTCCCCGGAAACCACATCGACATAAATCCCTTCGCGCCTGTTGTAAACATACTCATTTTCAAAGGGTGGTTCCGTCCCATTCCGCTGCGTTACGAAATATTGCATCTTTGTGAGCTTTTTCTTGAGAACGTCGTCATCCGGTTTCGCGGACAACTTCGATTCAAAAGGCTTTGTGCTTCGATCATGCTTCCAGGTTTCCTGAATAAACCCTTCCCGCCCCGAACCGATTCGATACGCATGGTAATGCTGTGGGTTTTTCTGGGCGTAATCTTGATGGTATGCTTCGGCCGGAAAAAAATGAGTGAAAGGCCGAAGCTGTGTCACAATGGGCTTTTTGAATATTCCTGATGCATCCAAGGCTTGAAGCACTTTTTCCCCCGACGCTTTTTCTTCCGGGGTCCGGTAAAAAACGGCGGCGGCATATCCCGGCCCCCGATCGGCGAACTGCCCTTGGGCATCCGTTGGATCGATGTGCTTCAAAAAATACGTCAAAACCTGTTCATAAGAAACCTGCGTTGAATCATAATAAACCTCCACGGCTTCCGTATATCCAAGTTCCGCGTATGTCGAATAAGTCGGATTTCCTCTCCCACCTGCGTACCCAGAAACGACTTTCAATACTCCCTTCAATTTTTTCATATCGGACTCCACACACCAGAAACATCCTCCAGCCAGTGTGGCGACGCGAACATTTTCCTTTGTTCCCTCCGTCTGCATAGCCTTTTGTCCTCCCCCCGCCGGATCCACTCCACCCCGGCAAGCCAGGATGAGAAGCGCCAATATAAACAATCGTTTTTTTCTTATCATCGGTAAAACCCCACTCCCTTTCATGAAGATTTAATGACGATTGAACGATTGTCAAATAAAAGAGACGGGGGAAAGGCCTCCTCCAGCGGTTCAGTCACCTAGACGCAACGGACAGAAAATGATTTGGGCTGACGGGGGTTTCCAGCCCGTCGTGGAAAGGGTCTGGGAGGAGGCGATCGAAGGACGGATCGGATTTTTCATCATCCCTTCCCTGCACCGATCCGGTGTGAAAGGGTCAACCTCGAAGAAACTTTTCGGCTAATGAGGCAAGACTTGCACCCAACGCATGATTGTCAGGAACTCTTCCATCGGGAGTCAATCGATCGATCAATTGCGGAAGAAGACCGGCCAGACGATCGGATAACTCCTGGTCGGAAACCCCCAGTGTGCCTGCAATGGATGAAATGTTTTCCTTACCCAGAACCTGCCCGATCTGTTCGGCGGATATCGGCAGATTCGACCCCGTGCCGATCCAGGACGAAACAATCTCCCCCAAACCATTGGTTTTGAATTTGTCGATCAGCCCGGACAGACCACCGATTTGAGGATGGTCAATGACGGAAATCGCCTGCTCAATCCAATTGTTCTGTTGTCCTCCGGCGAGTTTACCGACAACGGATATAGCATCGTCTAATAGCCCCATTTTTCACTCTCCTTTCCAAAAAAGAAGCGGCGTTGCTCGCCCGAAATCGGGAAGCAACGCCCTCCAAACGTGAATCAGTTATTTTTTCTTTTTGGCGTCGGCTTTCTTATCCTCTTTGACGTCCACTTTGGTCGCGGTCATGGTGTACTCGATTGTGACCTTGGAACCGACTTTCAAATCACCGTTCACTTTCGTGGCCGCATCTTTGGCGACTTCCCATTTATCTTTGCCTTTTTCCACCACAATGACATCGCCTTTGATCTCCAAAACCGGACCTGTCACCTGATAAGTCTTGGGACCGGCCGCAAACGCCATGGAAGCAGCCACCATCATCGCAAAAACCAGCAATACAACTTTCTTCATGTTTTTCACCCTCCTTCAGAATTCGTCATGCCTACTTATTTGACAACGATGTAGTCTTTGATGGCCTCAAAGGTTTTCTCTTTGATGCCACTGAC
>CAZPTW010000069.1:0-4841 GCA_964589235.1 uncultured Smithella sp.
TTCCTGCAGTCCAAGAAGGCCGCTTTCGTTTTTTTGAGCAGGGCCTCGTCGCCCGGTGTGTGATCATAGTGCCGGTGCGTGTTGGTGACATACTTGAGCGCCAATGCGTGGCGATCCAAAAACGATAGGATGTCCTGCCACGCGCCGCCGTCGACGGCCATGGCTTCCGTCGACCCGTAAATCAGATAAGCCAGATTATCACCGTAGCGGAACTGTTCCAGATGAAGCATGTCGCATCCCTTCATTTGACGATTTTAAAAATTTCTTTGGATTTTGGATCGGCGGCCGTGCGCAAGAGTTCGAATAACACCATTTCCGTGCTGGTGAGGAACGCGCCTGCGTTCTTGACCGCGCCGATGCCGACGCGACGGTTTTCCGGCGTCCGCGACGAAACGGCGTCGGTGACCAAATGAACGGAATAGCCGTGCTTCATCAAATCCAAGGCGGTCTGATAAACGCAGATGTGGCTTTCGATGCCGGTCAAAACAACATGCCGGCGGGAGAGAGATTCCAAAAGGTCGCGAAAATCGGCGTTGTCCCAACAGCTGAAACTCTCTTTGACGATGGGTCGGAAATCCCCCAGCGCCTCGGCCAATCGCGGAATGGTCGGTCCAAGTTTGGCAGGTGTCTGTTCGGTCACGACAATCGGCAGGTTGAACGTTTGAAACCCCTTGATGAGCTTCACGTTATTGTCAAAAAGCTTTTCCTTGTCATGCATGGCCTGTGCCAAATTTCCCTGAAAGTCGATCATGACGAGGCAGGCGGCGGTACGGCTGAGCATCTTTCTTCTCCTATCCGAAAAAAAATCGTTTTTAATGTATTGAAAGGGACTCCCCCTTGTCAATCATTATTATTGCTGATAAAAAGGGCTAAAAACCGGAGAAAAAAATGTCCCTGCCAACCTTCGCCCTTGTTCATCTTCATGAATATCGAAACGGCGTTTTGCGTGATGTCTCTTTGCCGTTTTCTTGCGAATACGCCGTCCTGTTGAAAATCAACGGCAGCCCCTACCTGACGATGGCCTGTTCCGGAAACCATCTGAGCGAGCATGTCACGGGTTATTTGCTCTCGGAAGGGCTTATCGCCGGACCCGGCCAAATCGATCGATTAGACATCGACGAAGCGACTTTGACGGTCAATGCCGTTTTGAAAAACGATCCGGCCATCGTCGAAAAACTCCATCGCATCAGTGTTATATCCGCCGCGGGGGGGCGAACGAAAAAAGCGTTGCCGTCGGATGATCTCATTCGAAAGCGTTTGCCGTCCATCCGGGCGGAGGTGATCATCCGATGTATGAGCGACTTCTTGACCTTTTCGCGTGAACACGAAGCGACCCACGGCGTGCACAGCGCCGCCCTCTATTCCCTCGAAGGGGAAAGACTGATTTTCTTTGATGAAATCGGCCGACACAACGCCATCGATAAAGTCATCGGCCATGCCGCCATCCATGAGCTCGCTTTGGAAGACAAAATCATCTGTTCAACCGGCCGCGTCTCGAGTGAAATCGCATTGAAATTGATCCATGCCCGCGCTCCGGTCCTGATCACCCGCGCCTCTCCGACCACGCTCAGCATCGATCTTTTGCGCCGTTACAATATCCTGAGCATCATCCGCGCCGTGAATGGACGGTTTGATGTCGTCAACGGAAAGGACTCGATCATCTTTTCGCCCATCTCGTAAAAACGAAAAAGGAGTTTTCCATGAGGGCCCATTCTTATCCGCATTTGTTTTCTTCCATAAACATTGGATGTGTGGAGATCAAAAACCGCATCGCCATGATGCCGATGGGGGTCTTTCCCCCAAGGCTGATGGGGCCGTGCGGCGCATACACAAAAGACGGAGCCGATTATTATATCGCCAGGGCCAAAGGAGGGGTTGGTTTGATTATCACCGGATTGCTGCCGGTGGGGCTCTTTCCCCCGGGACAAGGGCCGCAGGATCCGGGAAAGGGATTTCAAAAATATGTCGAACAACAAACCTATCTGGCCCGGGGTGTCCACCAGTACGGCGCAAAAATCTTCGTGCAGATTTCAGCTTTGACCGGCAGAGTCGGCGCCAGCCCCGCCGAACCGGCGGCCTGCGCGATTCAAAATGTCTGGGACCCCACCCAAAGGCACCGCGAAATGACTGTCGAGGAAATTCGAGCCACCATCGACAAGTTCGCCTGCGCCGCCTTGGCCTGTAAACTCGCCGGCCTAGACGGTGTGGAAGTGCACGCCGTTCACGAAGGCTACTTGCTCGATCAGTTCACCATCTCCGCGACCAATACCCGAAACGACCAGTATGGCGGCAGTCTCGACAACCGGTTGCGCTTTCCCTGCGAGATCGTCCAAGCGATTAAAAAGGCCTGCGGCCGAGACTTTCCCGTTTCGCTTCGTTACAGTGTGCGTAGTTACATGAAAGGCTTCAATCGCGGCGCGTTGCCGGGTGAGGACTTTGTGGAATTCGGCAGAGACTTCAAAGAAAGCGTGCAGGTCGCGCGGAAATTCGAAGAGGCAGGCTATGATCTTCTCAATTGCGACAATGGTTCCTACGATTCTTGGTACTGGGCGCACCCCCCTGTCTACATGCCCAAAGCCTGTAACTTGGACGATGTCCGCGCTTTGAAAAAGCATCTTTCCATCCCCGTGATTTGTGCCGGCAAATTTGATGACCCGCAATTGGCCGACGAGATGATCGCTCGGGGAGAGATCGACATGATGGGCATGGGGCGACCGCTTTTGGCCGACCCGGAGATTGTCAACAAATTCGCGCAAGGCACCCTGGAAGACATCCGGCCCTGCATCGGTTGCCACCAAGGCTGTCTGTCGAGAATTTTTCAATTCAAAGACATCTGTTGCGCCGTCAACCCCGCTTGCGCCAGAGAAACAAGTTACCGGTTGGAGAAGGCGAAGACCATCAAAAAGGTGTTGGTGGTCGGTGGGGGACTGGCCGGCATGGAGGCCGCGCGGGTGTGCGCTCTACGCGGTCATCGCGTCGAGCTTTGCGAGAAAACGGATCACTTGGGCGGGGTTTTTGTCGCCGCCTCCACCCAGGACTACAAGGAAGACGACCGCCGACTCCTTGCCTGGTATATCAAGCAGATGAAAGATTTGAACATTCATGTCCGGACCCAAACGGAGGTGACCGCCGCTTGGCTTGAGCGTAAGGACTATGACGAAATTTTTATCGCGACCGGGGCTGTGGAACGGACGCTCGACATCCCCGGTTTCGACGCCCCCAACGTCACGTATGCCGTTGACACGCTTCTGAAAAACAAGGTCTCAGGGCAGAATGTTTTGGTGGTGGGCGGCGGCCTTACCGGAATTGAAATCGCCTGTGATTTGGCCCGACAGGGTAAAAAGGTGACCGTTGTGGAAGCCACCGACACCATCATCAACGCCTTCGGCGTCTCCGCGGCCAACTACAATATGCTGATGGACATGCTGGATTACTACCGAGTCACCGTTCTGAAGGGGACCACCGTCACGCGTTACGAAAACGGTCAGGCAAGGTTGCAGACGGTCGTGAAAAATTTCCCCAATCAGGCCAACCGGGCCAGATGGATGTACACGGTCGGGGCGGCGGGGGTGATCAAAACATCCACGGTTGCCGCCGATCACGTGATCGTCTCGGTGGGGTATGTCAGCGATAAACAGATCTACGATGACGTCAAGAAAGAAAACGTGCATTTCATCGGCGACGTAGACGCCCCGGGAAACGTCATGAAAGCGATCTGGGATGCTTTCGAGACGGCCAGAAACGTTTAAAAGGAAGCCTCCATCGCGCCCGAAACGGGGCGGATAGGCATCTTCAGGGGACAGTCTCAAGAGATCATCATTGTTTTCTTTTTTTCTGATATTGATCATCGGCGCCTTTTTTTGTGGCGCTCCGTCCGGCCAATGGAAAAAACCTCATCGAAAAGACACAAAATACCACTTTAGGCGTATTTACTTATTCCACAATCTTCAATATGACTTGCAGTCAAGAATGATTGGATGTGCCCCTTCTTAAGGAAACCCAAAATATGGGCTTAAATGGGGCAAGGGATGTCCTGTCCCCTGGAGTGAGACGTTTTCCTGTTTGCATCACATTTTGACACCGGTTCGTCCGCCTTCCCCGGACGAGGCAAAAACGGATGCCGGCACGTCGGATCGTATCAACTTGATTTTTCTGTTGTATTCGCAGGCAACGCTGCTCTTTCAGTAAAGATTTTATTGTGCAGCTTAAGATTCAGCCAAAAGACTGGCCTGTTTTCGAAAGATAAAATGGCAGGCGGATTCGCCCAGAGATAGGCGCCCAGACGCTTGCACGATCGATAATCCTCACCCCCAAAAGGTGACCGTTGATAAGAGGGTTAATAAACAAGCGTAATTTAAGGAGGATGTATGGATTTGAGAGATGCGTATTTTGTAGACGGTGTGCGGACATGGTTTGGAAAGTCCAGGCAAGACGGTTTCTACTGGACGACAAGGGCGGACGACTTGGTGAACAAGGTCATCAAGGAGCTGGTCCGGAGAAACCCCAACGTGCCATGGGATGAGGTCGATGATAACATTTGGGGCGCGACGACGCAGGTCGGCGATCAAGGCACAACCATGGGTCGGGTCACCGTTCTCACGTCCGGGCTGTCTGAAAAGGTGCCCGGTTTCTCCGTTGACCGGATGTGCGCGGGCGGTATGACCTGCCAGGCCATCGGGGCCTCCTTCATCAAAGCCGGTGTCGCCGATATCATCATCGCCGGCGGGGTGGAGCACATGGCGCACCATCCCATGGGAGCGGGGGCGGATCCAAACCCACGGGTGGTTACCGAGAAAATGGTGGATCCAAAATACTTCAATATGGGCGTTACGGCGGAAAAA
>CAZPTW010000069.1:4851-10064 GCA_964589235.1 uncultured Smithella sp.
GGTGACCAAGGATGAAGCGGACGAATACTCCTACCACTGTGTCAAGAAATATTTCAAAGCCCTGGATGAGGGCTATTACCACAAACACTGCGTTGACATGACGGTTTTCACCCCCAACGGGTGGCGGGTGGCCAACTACGACGAACAACCGCGAAGAGACACGACGCTCGAGAGCATCAAGGGGCTGCGGAAATTCCCCTTCAAGGCGGAAGGCCGCGTCACACCGGCCAATGCGTCGGGATTGAACGACGGCGCGTGCGTGTCGCTTTTAATGTCGGGCAAGAAATGCAAGGAACTGGGCATTCAACCCAAGATGAGATTCGTGGGGGCCGCCTTCGTCGGTGTGGATCCATCCATCATGGGATGGGGTCCTGTGCCTTCCACCGAAAAAGTTCTCAAGAATTACGGCATGAAATTCGAGGACCTCGACATCATCGAGCTCAACGAAGCGTTTGCCGTCCAGGCAGTCGGATTCATGAAGCATTTCGGAATGAAGACGCCGGTGGATCCCAGACTCAATCCTTATGGCGGCGCGATCGCCATCGGCCATCCGCTGGCCAGCTCCGGGGTGCGCCTGAGCATGCAGCTTGCGCAGGATTTCGAGTTGAATCCCAAGGCCAAATTCGGCCTCACCTCTATGTGCGTGGGCTTGGGCATGGGCGGTTCGATGATCTGGGAAAACACAGTAGGAAAAACACTCTAGGAGGCTCATACAATGGCTAAATATATCACAGAATGCAAATTAAACTTCTTTCAGTCCAAGAAAGCAGGCAAGATAGCGATCGTCACCATGGACAATGGGCAATTCCCCAATATTCCCAACACCTGGGGTGTGGAGGCCCTGGAATCGTTGAACAAGGTGCTCGACGTTGTGGAGAAAGACAAGGATGTCAAGGGCTGGTTTTTGACAGGCAAGCCTTTCATTTTCAATGTCGGGGCGGATATCATGAGCGCGGATCCCAATGCCAAAAGAGAAGAAGCGCTCCTCATCGGACAGACGGGTCACAACACCTTCAAGCGGATCATGAATCTGCCCTATCCGACGTTGGCCGCTTATAATGGCGCTGCAATGGGCGGCGGTGTCGAAGTCGGGCTTTACCACAAGTACCGAACCATTTCCAAAAGCCCCGGCGGATGCGATCATTTTGCGCTGCCCGAGTGCTTCCTGGGCCTTGTGCCGGGTTGGGGTGGAACGCAGTTGGTGACCAAACTGTGCGGTCCTCAGGCCGCGATCGAACTCATCATCACCAACCCGCTGAACATGAACAAGATGATCAACTCCATCAAAGCCTTGGAGATGGGGCTGGCGGACAGAATGTTCGCCCCGGCTGAATTCGTGGACGAATCCCTGGCGCTCCTGGAACGCATCATCGCCGGTGAAGAAAAGATCGAACGAAAACCGGTCGATCCCAAGATGAGCGACGAACTCTACAACAAGACCAAAGCCGCGATCGTCGGCCGTGTTCACTCAGGCGCCTTGGCGCCCTACCGCGCCCTTGACCTCATCCGCGGCGCGGGCGAGTGGTCGCTGGAGGAAGGGTTCCAGAAAGAAAACGAAGCGCTGGCCGACATGATCACCTCGGATCAGTTCAAATGCGGTATCTACTCGTTTGATCTGACCCAACGCCGCGCCAAGAAGCTTCCGGGCCGCCCGCCCAAAGAAGTCAAAGGCAACAAAATCGCGAAAATCGGCGTGATCGGCGCGGGGCTCATGGCCTCTCAGATGGCTTTGCTCTTCGCCCAGCGCTATCAGTGTCCGGTCGTCATGAAAGACATCAAACAGGAATTCGTGGACAAAGGACTGGCCTACTGCAAGGACCAGCTGGCCAAAACAGCTCAGAAAGGCAAACTGTCCGCGGCTGATGCCAAGTGGATCGGCGAAGAGCTGATCCGCGGCACGGTGACCTATGATCCTTTTGTGGACTGCGACTTCGTCATCGAAGCCGTTTTTGAGGAAATGGGAATCAAACAGAAGGTTTTCGGCGAGCTGGAAAGCGTCTGCAAACCCGAATGCATGTTCTTGACCAATACCTCGTCATTGGATGTCGCCGAGATGGGGAAATTCTTGAAAGACCAATCCCGGGTCGTGGGGTTCCATTTCTTCAACCCGATCGCGATGATGCCCCTGGTTGAAATCATCAAGACGGACAAAACCAGCGATGTCGTTTTGGCGACGGCTTTCGACATTGCCAAAAAGATCAAGAAAACGCCGGTATTGGTGAAAAACGCCCCCGGCTTCCTCGTCAACCGTGTGCTGACGGCCATGTCGGATGGCATCTTCCGTTGTCTCGATGAAGGCGCCGACTTCCTGCAGACGGATCGCGCCATCCACGAGTTGGGCTTCCCCATGTCGCCTTTCACGTTGACGGCTCTGGTGGGCCCCGCCATTTCCCTGCATGTCTTGGAAACCTTGAACAAAGCATGGCCGGACCGCTTCAAAGTGAACGAAGGTCTCAAAAATCTGGTCGCCAAAGGAAAGAAAGCCATTCTCATTCCCACGGACAAAGGCATTGCGGTCGATCCCGAGATATTGGCCGGCTGGCCGCAGGGCAATAAAAAATTCACCGACGACGAAATCCGTCAGAGAGTGCTCGAACGGATCGCTTTGGAGATCGATATCATTCTCAAAGACGGCGTCGTGGCAACCCCCAAAGATGTGGATACCGGCCTGATCATGGGGGCCGGGTGGCCGCTGTTCATGGGCGGAATCACCCCTTATCTGGATCAGAAAGGGATATCGAAGAAGGTTGCGGGGAGGGATTTCCACCCGAACGGATTTTTAGCGATAGAAAAATAGCGCGCGGCATCTCCGTGGAATCGGCGATTCCCCGCAAAATCAACCCGAAGCAGGGAACGGTCGCAACCGTTTCCTGCTTTTGATGACTATAGGAATGAGGAGGTTTGTATGGCGAGTTTGTGGATTGATGAAAGAGACATCAAGTTCCAACTGTACGAGGTTTTTAAGATCGGAGAAACCATTCTGGGCAAGGGGCGCTACGCCGATCATGACGCGGATATGTGCAACATGGTGTTGGATCAGGCACAGAAGTTCGCAGAAAATGAAATCGCTCCCACGTACCCGGACGAGGTCCACCGCAAACCGGTCGAAGCGGTGTTCAAGGACGGAAAAGTCTACGCGCCCGAAGCCTATCACCGGCTCTGGAAACTCTACAACGAGGGCGGGTGGATGTCCGTGTCGGATTCCGCCGAGGTCGGCGGGCAGGTGTTCCCCCAGATCATCGGGGCGGCTTGTTACCATATGTTTTTAGCCAGCAATCAGGCGTTTTTGATGTACGCGGGTCTCACGCACGGCGCGGCCCGCCTGGTGGAAGACTTCTTCAAGCACCCCCTGCGCGACATCATCCTGGAAAAAATGTACACGGGTGTATGGGGCGGAACCATGTGCCTGACGGAACCCAGTGCCGGCTCCGATGTCGGTGCTTTGAAAACCACCGCCAAGAAAAACCCGGATGGAACGTATTCCATCACCGGCACGAAATGCTTCATTTCCGCCGGCGACCATGATTTGACCGAAAACATCATTCACCCCGTTTTGGCCCGAATCGAAGGCGACCCCCCGGGCACGAAGGGCATTTCCATTTTTATCGTCCCAAAAATCCGGATCAACGAAAAGGGGGAATTGGGAGAGCCCAATGACGTCAATTGCGGCGGCATCGAAAGCAAGATGGGGATTCACGGCAACGCCACCTGTACGCTGAACTTCGGCGAAAACGGCAAGTGCATCGGCTATCTCATGGGCGAGGAGCGCGAAGGGATGAAAATCATGTTCCAGATGATGAATGAAGAACGCCAGGGCGTCGGGATGATGGGCGTCAGCCTCGCGATGGCGGCCTACCTGCATGCGCTGGACTACGCGAAACAACGCCTTCAGGGGCAAAACGTCGTCGCGATGGCCATGAAGGATGAGAAAGCGCCGCAGGTTCCGATCATTCAGCATCCGGATGTCCGCCGCATGCTGCTCCGGCAAAAATCCATCACCGACGGCATCCGCGCGCTGGCGTTCCTCTGTTATTACGCGATGGACAAAGAAATGATCGCTCACAATGAAAACAACGATCAGGAAAAAGAGTACTGGCACGGCATGATCGAAATGCTCACGCCGATGGTCAAGTCCTACTGCACCGAAATGGGCATGGACGTCTGCCAGCTGGCGGTGCAAACGTACGGCGGCTATGGCTTCTGCCGCGAATATCCGGTCGAACAGATGATGCGCGACCAGAAAATCAACCTGATTTATGAAGGCACCAACGGCATTCAGGCGCTGGACCTTCTGGGCCGCAAGCTGGGGATGAAAAAGGGCTTGTATTTCATGAATCTGCTCGGCCTCACGCAGGCGGCGATCGCCGAAGCCAAAAATAGCGAGGCCTTCAAGGCCGAGGCCGCCATTGTCGAAGGGGCGCTCAATGCCTGCGCCGCCACGGCGATGGAATTCGCCAAGATGATGAAAACGACGCCATTCGTCCCCCTGATCGGCGCCGCCGATTTTCTCAACTGCCTCTCCGACGCACTGGTGGGTTGGCTGCACCTCTGGATGGCCAACGCCGCGGCGCAGGGCCTGGCCAATGCCGCAAACGACAGGGACAAAGCCTTTTACAACGGCAAGCTTCAGGGCGCCAAATTTTTCATCAACCGGATCACCGCGCTGGTGCCGGCCAAACTCGATACGATCAAGAAGGATGAGCAAAGCGCCATGAACATCGCGGAGGAATCCTTCGCCGTCTGAGGGATTGTCGCGTGTTTCGATCTTAAGGAGGGACCGGGAGGTCCCTCCTTTTTTTATGCCTATAGCGTGAGGGAGTAATGTTTGTCCGTCTCCCGATCGTGCTTGCCCAAGTACAGAGAACCGGTCCATCCGTCGATGCAGATGAAATCACCTGCCCGGATGGTATGATGGTCGATGGTCGCATAGCCTTCGGTTTCATACACCTTGAGTTTGCCCAGCCCCACAACGCCGACTTTGTTCAATTGCGGAATGGTCACGGCGGCGTGCGAGGTCGCGCCCCCTTTGGCGGTCAGAAGCCCCTCCACTTGCAAGAGAACCCCCACGTCGTCGGGGACCGTGTCGGGACGGACCAGAATCAGAGGCGTCTTCGGTTCCTTGGCGCGGAATTCTCGGATGTGCGCTTCGGAATAGACGGCGCGACCGCAAAGCGCTCCACCGCTCACCCCGATACCGGTTCCCAGATGGGAGG
>CAZPTW010000070.1:0-10053 GCA_964589235.1 uncultured Smithella sp.
AGGGTTGCGTGTCCACACAAAGAGACTTCCACTTTCGGCGTAAACCAGCGCAATTCAAAGACGTCACCTCGCGCCACCACAAACGCCGTTTCCGAGAGATTGTTCTCCTTGGCGATGGATTGCAGGATTTGATCATCCGGCCAATTCTTCAAAAGGCAAACAGCGGCTGGATTGCCGGAAAACAATCGGGAAGTAAACGCGTCGACCTGATAGATGGGGATATTCATGAGGGTTTAATCGGTCTCCACTTTTATGCCCGGTTTTTAAACGAGGTAACCTCGGCGTCGAAGGAGGTTGACGATACCATCCGGTCCTCCGGATGGTTCCCTTCCACAACAATCATTGCGTTGATCGCGTCATGGACGTCTTGTCCAGGGTCTTTCAACCATCGCTGATCGCGCTTGACAACCCATGACATGAAACTCCGATATTCCATGACGCAGTGCCTTCTTCACCCCTCTGACGCCAAGATCCCTTGGTTCGTCGACGTTTCGGCTGATCCGGCATCGGCCGTCTCTTGGCCTGTCAAAAGGATGGCGCGGATCTGCGCATCGGCGACCCCGCAAAAAACGGTCCTTTCGACCTTTCCCGTCACGTCCGCAAGCGACATCAACAGGCCTCCTGCGGTCCATGCGCTGAAATCCATTTTCCAGCATATCATGCCGGTCTCGATTTTCAAACGACGAAGATGCAGCGGTGCGGAACACATCACTCATTTTGAGCCAAAAGGACAAAGCGTCGATGAAGGGTCATGGCACCTTCTAGATGAAAGAGAAGACCCAATTCCTGCAAGAAGAGAAAATCGTGAAGTCGCCATTGACCCGCGGGCATCGCTCCTGTTCCACTTGGAATCGGGTGCGGCAAGGTGGGAATCAACTATTCTCGGGGTCAAAACGACAGGACACGCTTGCGCACCCTGTCAGACACATCGGGGTTGGCCGGCCTGGGGAACCGTAATGGATGGTATTTTGTTTCTTCTTGATAAGATTAAGAATTTCTTTTCCGTTCTTGACTTTGGCGTGTGATTCTTGTAATACAATTCTGGTCTGCCTCAGATGACCTCAAAATTTTATGGACAACGTAAACGCGCAAACCACCACCCATCTCTGCGATTCTCAAGTAGTTATTGGAGAGTGTGCGCTTTTTTTTCATTCTCGGATCACGCAAGACATCATTCCTGCAGGCATGCAGGTTAAGGAGGACATATCATGGGAAACAGTAACACGTCGGAAAGCAGGGGGCCGGTACTCGGCATCAACAGTTTAGGACGAATTGGAAAGTTAACCCTCTGGCATCATGTTCACAGAAAATATTTCAAGGAAATCGTCGTCAATCAGGGCCGCGAGGTCGGTACCGGTTTGGAGACCATCGCGCAGCTTATTGAGAAGGACGCCACCTACGGATTGCTTCACCGCTTTCTTTACGGCATTAAAGCGAAGCCTTGTATTCAAATTGTGGATGACAAGGCCGGGAAAATGGTCGTTGACGGTGTTCCGGTGACCATTCTGCGCACGGAGCGAAATCCCCTCAATATTCCTTGGAGACAATACGGCGTGGACGTCGTGGTCGATTGCAGCGGTTCCTTCAAAGATCCAACGACGCCGGTGGATGACAAAAAAGGCTCGATCCGCGGGCATCTCAACGGTGGGGCCAAGGTGGTGATCCATTCTGCACCCTTCAAGATCAAAAACAAGGCGTTATCCACCCCGGAGGATACCACCACGCTGATTTACGGGATCAATCACACGGCCTTCGACCGCAAGAAACATGTGTTGGTGTCGGCCGCGTCTTGTACCACGACAGGTTTGGCGCACATGGTCAAACCGCTTCTGGATCATGAGGAAACCAGCACGATTCTGACAGCGTCCATGTCAACGATCCATGCCGTCACCAACAGCCAAAGCGTTTTGGACAAACTGCCCAAAGCAGGCGAAAAGGACATTCGCAAAACGCGCAGTATCCTCAATAATATCATTCTCACCTCCACCGGCGCGGCGAAAGCTTTGATCGAAGTGATCCCGGAAGTGAAGAACATCGGTTTCATGGGTGATTCCATCCGGGTACCGACCAATACCTTGTCACTCATCGTGCTCAACGTCACTTTCCAAGCCAAGTTGAACGGAAAGGGCAACGCCGCCAACATCGATACGAAGAAACTCAACGATATCTATCGCAAGGCGGCCGAAAGCAATCCGGAAAAGCTCATCCGGTTCACGATGGAACAGAACGTATCGACGGATCTGATCGGCGAAGACGCGGCCATCATCATTGAAGGCGACTTCAATCATACGCGGACCGCTTTCATTCCGGTCGATTTGTCCCAAATCGCCGACGTTCCGGCAAGCGTGATTGCGGCTGTCGGAGAAAAACCGCTGCAATTGCCGGTCGTGCATGCCAAGATTTTCGGTTGGTATGACAACGAATACGGAAGCTATACCAATCGAATGGGGGATCTCACCGTTTACATTCACAAAAATATTTCGTAACGGAGCCCTTCGAAAAGTTCATCCCCGCTTTTCGCCACTGGAAAGCGGGGATACTTTTATTCTTCATTCGGGTGGTGCAAATCCGGCTTTGAGATTTGAAATGAGTGGTATAAAATGCCGCTGAAAGAGTCGAATTCTGCTCGTCATTGACCCAAAAGGATCGGGACCGTGATGCTTGAAACGGACAAAAATGGTTTGCCTGAGACGGCTTTGAAGGATCAAATCAAGCGGCTGACCGCCGAAAACAACCGTTTGCGCATGCAACTTCACTCCACCACCCGACAGGTCAGTGAGTTAAACGAATTCATCCAAATCATGCTCAATCTCTCCCCTTTCAGCATCTGCATCATCCAAGACGATCAGTGGATCTATACCAACAAGGCTTTCTGCGAAACCGTGGAACGTACGCCGAGAGAGCTTCGTGATATCAACCCCTGGGATTTTGTCTTCCAGGCGGACCGTGAGCATGTCCGAAAAAGCGTACGCGCCATGCTGGACGGTGAGGCGGAATCTTTTTTCATGTTCCGTATTTTCACCAACGAGAAAATCAAATGGATCCTGGGATCGGTCGCCTACATCCACATGAATGAAAAGCGTGCTGTTTTGGGGAATTTTGTGGATTTGACCGAAGGACGCGTCATGCAATTGGCCTATAGTGACGCCCTCACAGGGCTGCCAAACCGCAAACTGATGATGGATCGTCTTGAACAGGCCATCGTCACCGCCAAACGACGCAGCAACAGTCGGTTGGGGCTCTTGTTCATCGATCTGGATGCCTTCAAGGAGGTCAATGACCGTCATGGGCATGAAGTGGGGGATAAACTGCTCATCGAAATCGCTCATGGGCTGAAGGATGTTGTGCGACGGGAAAACGATACCATCGCCCGTATCGGTGGAGATGAATTCATCATTCTTCTGACGGATGTGTCACAGACGGAAAGTATCGATTGGATTCTCCGGCATCTCTTTGAACGATTCTCCTCCCCCGTCCCAATTCCCGGAAAAAATTTGGAAATACCGGTTTCGTTCAGTATCGGCATCGCTGTCTTCCCCGATCACGGCGAAGACTCAGATACCCTCATCCGCCACGCCGACGAGGCCATGTATTGTGTCAAGAAAACCCCCGGCAAAAACAGCTTTCAGTTTTACCGGCCATAAGAATGTCCAATGGTCTTCGGCTGCTTTTGTCAACCGCCGCTCCCGGAATGAAAAAAGGTTTTTCCAGAATGGACGACGCATCCGGAAGCTCGTCTGGGAAGCGAGGATGACCGCATCGATCACGTAATCGACGGAGATGTTCAGTTATCGTTTTAAAATCTTCTTGAGAAATCCCTGGGATTTTTTTTCGACCGCCGCTTGCTGTGTCGGTTGGT
This sequence comes from uncultured Smithella sp., assembly GCA_964589235.1. GTDB lineage: Bacteria > Desulfobacterota > Syntrophia > Syntrophales > Smithellaceae > UBA8904. The sequence continues at coordinate 3,860 of CAZPTW010000070.1, forward strand.
TTCCCGCGGCGCGGCGTTTGATAAGATGCTGATAGAAGACCTCCCCCGCTTGAAAATCCGGGTTCAATTTCATGGCGTTGGCCAAACAGTTCTCCGCGTGGTCGAGATCTCCCGCCTCATAATAGGCTCGTCCCATATTGTAGTATAAATTTTCATCTTCCGAAGAGACCGAAATGGCGCGTGAATAATATTTGATCGCTTCATCGTAAGCCTTTCCGGCACGGGCCTGCATGCCGGCGTCGTTGTAATGAAGGGCGACGCCTTCCCGGATGTCGTCGCTTTCATTGATGATCTCCATGGCGGCGGGCAGGTCGTCGGCATCGATCAACGCGATCGCCCGGCGGATTTTTTCTTTCAAGGCCTCCAGAAGCCTCTGCTTTTCCTGATCGAGTTCGAGCCTCTGAGCTTCCAGGGCCTCTTCCTCTTTTTGGATGCGCTCCCGAATTTCTTCCTCCTGGGCGACAATCAGACTTTTGACGAATTCCAGGTTGGTTTCGATATCCGCGTCGCCCATGGGAACGGCTCCGAAAATTTCCTGGAATTTCTTATGGCTGGAGAGGTTTTTCAAGAAAGATTCAAAATTCTCCAGCAATTCCTTTTTTTCTTTTTCGGTCTTGGGGATGGCCGGCATTTTCTCGATGACTTCGCGGAAGGAAATCAGACAAGGCGCGATCTTGCCTTGTCTTAAGAGCGTTTCACAATGGTGAAAACGGTGAAACAGTTCAGAGATGTTGGTGATTTTGGAAGACATGGATCTTTCCTTCCGTCAGGGTAAATAAATCGAAAAGACACCGCCCCCGGAAGTCCCGTCATTGACGATCGAAATAAACCCTTCCCTCCCGGCGTTGGTGTGCATGGCGGCGACCATCATCGAAAAATACAAACCCAATCCCGTGCTGCCTGTTTTGAAATCGATTTCCTGCTTGAAGCGCGGCTGCCGGTTTTCATTGATCAGCATCGACGGCGGATACCCGGCGCCGTCGTCTTCGATCAGCAGCGCAAGATAGCCGTTTTCGACACAGGCGCTCAATTTGACCAACGATTTGGCATAGCGGAAGGCGTTATTGATGATGTTATCCAGCACGCCTTCGATGAGGTTGCGATCGAAAGCCCAAAAAAGGGTGTCGTCGCAGAGCGTCTCAATTCGGATGCCACGCGAAGCCAAAAGCTTTTCATGGGCAAGCGCGACTTCCTCTAAAAAATCTCCAACGGCGTTATAGTCGACATTGATCGCCAGTTGAGATTTTTCCGCCTTGTAGAGAGACAAAAGCCGAATCAAACTCTGATTGAGTCGCTGGATTTCATATTGAAGCGCGTAAAAGTCATGGTGCCTCGCGCAGTTTTGTTCGCGACAGGCGGCAATGATATCTTCCAGGTTGTTGAACAAGAGGCCCAGCGAATTTTTTGTGTCGTGCAGCGTTGAAGCCAAAATGTCGGAAAATTGCATTTTATTGTCCATGGTCGTCTCCGGAGGCAAGCGCCCGGTGCATGGCCAGAAGCGCGGCAAGATCGGGATAATTTTCGTCAATTTTCCGCACCCTGTCAAGGTAAGTTTTGGCTTTGGACAATCCTTCCGGGGTTTGACCGGCCTGCTTCATGTGCAGCATCAGCACGTGCGCGGCATTGGCGTTGATGATTTTGTTGCCCGGCAGGTAGGCGGCCGCTTTCTCGAAGTAGGCAATCGCCTCGAGCAGTTTGCCTTCACGAGCCAGGGTGACCCCGTCGTTATTGAGTCTGATAATTTCGTCGCGGGTGTTTTCAATCAGCGCTTCACCCTGCTTAGCCATCCCGATTTCCTTGAAGACGGCGCGGACGTCATCGAGCACCTCCTCGTCGTCATGATGGCTGCCGATAATTCTCTTGGCGATCGCGATGCCTTTTTCCTTCTCTCCAGTCATCAAATAGGCTTGCGCCAAATCCAATGCCAGCTCTTGGGAAAGGTCCTCATCCAAATCCGCCGCGAATTTCTCCGCGTCACTCAAGGCGAGTTTGGCGTCCGCGTTTTTTTTCATTTTCGTGTAGATGTAGCTTTCGGCAACACTCAAATGAAGACGCGTGTCCGAATTGTCCGGGAATTCGCGAAGCATATGCCCAAGCACCCTGAGTCCTTCCTGCGGTTCCTCGCCATGCGCCAATGTCTTGGCCAAATGCGTGAAGTCCGAGGGACTGCGGTAACAGGAGTTTTTGCCCTGCTCCACGGCGGCCCTGAAGGAGATTTCGGCGGTTTTGTAGTCTTCGTTTTTATAGGCGATACCGCCTAACGTTTTGTGGCGCAAGAGGGCGCGTGGCGAGATTTCAACCGCTTTCACGAGAATCTCCTGCGCTTCTTTGGGACACCCCATTTTCAAAAGCGTTTTGGCCAAAAGATCGTAGGCGGGCATCATTTTTTTGTTTTGCGCGATGATGCGCTCAAAGGTCGTTTTGGCGCGATCGTAGTTGCCCATGAGCAAATCCACCCGTCCCCGCGCCAACTGTGCCCAGCCGACACTGCCCATTTGCAAAATGCCGTCGTAAAATTCCGCCGCCTGGCTGTAAACGCCTTTTTTGAGGAGCGTCTCCCCTTTGAGTTTCAGTATTTCAGACAGATTTCCGGGCTTTTGTTCAATGAGTTCGTCACAAATTCGGATGGCATGATCATAATCGCAATCGACAATGGCTTTCTCGATATCGCGGATGTTGAGTTTCTTTACGGCAATGTTCTTGATCCGCTTTTCCAAAACTTCTTTGGCGAAAGGTTTCATGAGATAGGCGTCCGGTTGGTATTCCATCGCTCCCATGATCATTTCCGATGTGTTTTCAGCCGTGATCATGATGAAGATGGTCGAGTAACCGATCTGTCCGCGGTATTTTCCCTCTTCCAAGATCTGCTGCCCGTTTTTCCCGGGGCCTAAATTGTAATCACATAAAATGATGTCAAAACGGCGGACGGCCATCTTTTTTAACGCTTCTTCGCCGGTGGCGGCGTCATCGATGTATAGGATCCCAAACGATCGCAACATATTTTTCAGCGTGAGGCGAAAGTTGAAAAAGTCGTCGACCACGAGCACTTTTTTCATCTTTAAAGAGATTTCAGGTTTTTCTTCCTGCTTCACGGATATTTCGCCTATCTGAAAAAAAGTGGATTTGTGAAAAAAAATACCCCCCGGGAGGGGGCCGCGGAGGGTATTGGGAGCTCCGGTTGTGAAGTCTCCATCGTTTTGGCTGGAATCACGTCAAGATTTGTTTCGGCCTCAATCGGAAAAATTTTTTTTCATCAGGCCGCTGTAGTTCTTTTATTGTTCGATTCCGCCATCCCGAGTCAGCCACTAACACACCAGAAAACTCGCTCACTTCTAATATCGACCCAACGGCAAAAAAACTTTAGAGACCGGCATAAAAAAAGAATATTTATATCATATTGATTTCACAAAGCATTTATAGACGATTGGGTCTTCGGCTTTCCCCCTTGCCAGCCTGTCGAAATTGTGGTTTAAAAACAACCGGAAAATGAAATTAAATGTATTGTCAAATTAAAGGTTTGCATGACGCCGAGAAAAATGCCCGTCAAATGGTCGGTGGTCGTTGTTTTCGCTATCCTCATCGGATGCCTTTTTTTTTGGGAAGCCACCCATTTAAACATCGAGACAGACATCCTGGAATCCTTGCCGCATCATGATCCCGTCTTGGCCTCATCACGCTCTGTCATCAAACGTCTGCCCATCCAGGACAAGGTTTTCATCGATTTGGAGCAGTCCTCTTCCGATCGGGACAAACTGGCGCGCGCCGCGGCTCTTCTTGCCGAGCATCTCAGGCAAAGCGGCGTGTTCTCCCGCGTCGGCGTCGATGACGAAGCTCGAAAATTTCCGGAATTGTTCGCTTATGTCTATGACCATCTGCCGATACTTTTGAGCGCGTCCGATCTCGAGCGAAAGATTTCGCCCCTTCTCACCCCCGAAAGCGTTCAAGAGGCGATGGTTCAGAACCGGCGGAGTCTGGAAGACCTCGGCGGCATCGGACGGGCCGAGATGATCGCGAAAGACCCGCTGGGCTTGGCCGGTGTCCTTTTAAAACAGATGTCCGCGATGTCACCCGGGGGGAAGGCGCAATACTACAACGGACAACTTCTCTCCGCGGATGGACGACATGCGCTTGTCATCGCCCACATCGCGGTATCCGGTACGGATACCGTCCAGGCGCTGCAAATTGAAAAGGCGCTCGATAACGGCCGCCGGATGCTCTTGTCGCATTCCGAATTGAAGGACCATTATATCCTCACCGCTATGGGCGCCTATCGCGCGGCGCTGGACAATGAGACCATCGCCAAACGGGATATGCAACTGGCCGTTGCCCTCACGACGCTCGTCATCGCGTTTTTGTTGATTCTCGCTTTCCCCCGTCCGCTGTTGGGACTTTGGGCGCTTTTGCCGTCTGCCGTCGGGACCGTCGCCGCTTTGTTTGTCTGTTCACTGATTTTCAAGTCTATTTCGATGCTGGCGGTGGGATTCGGCGGCGCGATCATGGCGTTTACCGTGGATTTGGGGTTGAATTATCTTTTATTTCTCGATCAGCCCAAACGGACCAAAGGCACGCAAGCGGCCAGGGAAGTCTGGTCGGCGGAGCTTCTAGCCGTCATGACGACCTTAGGGGCGTTTTTGTTGCTTTTGGTCAGTGACTTTAAGATTTTGGCGGAAATCGGTGTTTTCTCGGCGCTTGGCGTGACCTTTGCGCTTTTGTTTGTCCATTTCGTTTTCCCGAAGATTTTTCCATCGATGCCGCCTTCCGGGCGTCGGCCCCACCCGATTTTACAAAAGATGATCCAAAGGGTCACCGCCCCCGCCGGATGGAAACTTGCGGCCGCTTTTGTTTTCGGTCTGGGGATGCTTTTTCTTGCCAAACCGGTGTTCCACATCGACCTTCAGACGATGAATTCCCTAAAGCCCCAAACGCTCGAAGCGGAAAAAAAACTGCAGACCGTTTGGGGCCATTTGTCGGGAAAATGTTATCTCCTGGTGCAGGCGCGAACGTTTGACCAATTACAGAAAAAAAATGAGGCGCTGCAGGACCTTCTTGCCGATGAGATTCAAGAGGAAAGGCTTCAGTCCGTTTTCCTCCCAACCGCCCTTTTCCCGTCGCGGGATCAAGCGAAGAAAAATGGCGAAGCCTGGCGAGTTTTTTGGACGGACCAAAGACAAAATGATCTAAGAAAAACCATGGCGGCTCAGGCCCAAAAAGCCGGATTTGCCCCAAACGCGTTTGAACCGTTTTGGCGGATGATCAAAAATCCACCCCCTCAGGAAACGGCTTCTGCCGACCGCTATTTTGATTTTTTGGGGATTCATAAAACCAGCGATGGATATGACCAGTTGACCCCCGTGTCTCCAGGCCGACATTATCAAGCGGAGGCATTTTTTGTCAAACTTTCCCAGTCGGGTTTGGCCGACCTCTTCGACGCGGATCTTTTCAACCGGAAACTGGGTGAATTTCTCAAACGCATATTTCTTGAAATCGCCGTGATCGTCAGCATCGGTATTGTGATCGTCGTCTTCTTTTTTTTCCTGGACTGGCGGCTTGCTTGCGCCGTTTTGGCGCCGACGGCCTTTGCGCTTGTCTCAACGCTCGGGACCATGAAGCTTTTGGGCCACCCCCTCGACATTCCGGGTCTGATGCTCTGGATCGTCATCATGGGCATGGGGATCGACTACGCCATCTATTATGTCTGTATGCATCAACGTCATCCGGATGAAAATTCGGACGCGATGAACACCGTCAAACTGGGGATTTTTTTGTCCGCCGCGACCACCTTTGTAGGATTCGGTGTTCTAGCGCTGGCGGAGCATTCGCTTCTTCGAAGCATCGGTCGCGTGTCGCTTTTGGGGATCGGCTATTCCCTTCTGGGGACCTTCTTGATCGAACCTGCGCTCATGCGGAAAATCTTCGCCCCTTATCCCTTTCCCACCGGAACGGTTCCGGCGGGCTCCGCCGAGCATGTCCACCGGGCGCTGACGCGGTATCGGCTCTTGCCGGGGTACCCTCGGGTCTTCGCCCGCTTCAAGATGAAGATGGATCCGATGTTTCGGGAGCTGGATCGGTTTGTTCGACATCCGCGCCGGATCATCGACTTGGGTTGCGGATTCGGCGTGCCGGCGGTGTGGCTTTTGGAGCTCTATCCGCAGGCTCAGGTGTATGGGCTCGACCCCAATGAGGAGAGGGTTCGG
>CAZPTW010000071.1:0-9976 GCA_964589235.1 uncultured Smithella sp.
TCGATAAATACCCCACCTTCCACGACTGGGTCGTCGCGAAGGATTTGGAGAAGCTCACCAGGGAAAAGAAACAGGGCTTGGGAAAATGAAGAGAATGTTTAAAGCTCAACGTTTTTTAGTCCGGCGGCTTGCCCGGCGCATGCCGCCGGATGAAACCGTTCCCTACAGCTCGTAGCTCGTGGTGGACACCGATTGCTGTCCTCCGCCGGCGGAGGTGTCACGAAGTGACGGGGGTGGATAGAGCCTGGCAGGTGGCGCATCGCTCACGGCGGATGGTGAATGCTTGATGGTTCGAAGGTATTTGCCCCCTTTTCCAAAGGGAGATTCAGGGGGATTTAAAAACAGGTGAGTTCCTCCCTTTTTTAAAGGGAAGTCAGGAGGGATTTAAAATAATAAATTGCCGCATCTTTTAGGCTTATTCATCACGAATGCCGAGCCTGTCGGTTTCCTTTACAATGCCTCATACCTTATAGCGCTTACAGCACCGCCACGCGCGGGACAAACCTGTCTTTGATTGTTTTACAAGTGTCGGTTTATTTTACAATTGTCTTACATCCAAAATCAGACTTTTATAAATAGTTCCATGATATTTAGTATTTATCAAATGGCATGTTTATTGCTGAACCATGGAATATATTTTTCAACGAGAAGAGCTTTACCGGTTTTCATGCGGTTATGGATAACTGGGTTTAAGACGATACGGACGATCACATTGAAAAGGGGAGGTCATTATGATTTTAAAGTTGAAAAGTGTTTTCGCGTCATTTTTTTTCAGTGTATGTTGCATTTTTCTAGTCGCCAGTTACGCCCAGGCTTACAGCAGCGTTTTGTCATTCGGTGACAGCTTGTCGGACAACGGGTACTATCAAGCCTATCCCGGTGGAACGATCGGCAATACAAACCCTTCTGATGTATACGGTTTCAGACGATTTTCAAACGGTCCGGTATGGGTTGAATATTTGGCTCAAGATTTAGGCGTATCCATTCTCGATCTCGCTTATGGCGGCGCGACCAGCGGATGGACAAACCCAGCGGCCTCTTCAGCAGGTTATGGTTATACGGGGCTGCAATGGCAGATCGGTCAGATGGCGGCGGTAAACAGCCAATCGCTCATCACGATCAGCGCCGGTGGAAACGACATGTTCAATTACTTGTCTGATCCTAGCCTGTATAGTCCGGTCAATGCGGCGGCGAACGTCGTATCGGCGGTTCAGACGTTGATCAACAAAGGCGGGCGGAATTTTCTCATCATGAATCTCGCCGTATCGCAGCAAAATTCGGCCTATGCCACGTGGATGACCTATTTCAACGCGGCGTTGTCCACCGGCCTTTCATTGTTGATGAGCGCCAACTCAAATGTCGCCGATCTCGACATCGATCTTTTGGACATGAACCGATTCGTCTTGACCGGAATTGATAATTACACCGACACGTGGGTCTCTCAGTGTGCCGCCAATCCCGCCGCGTGCTCAGGGACAACTTACGCTTGGTGGGACACGGTCGGTGTTCATCCGACGACGGAAGTGCACAGACAAATCGCTTCCTATGCCTGGAAGGTTGCGGTCCCCGAACCGGCCTCCATGCTTCTTTTGATCCTCGGCTTCGCGGGATTGGCCGGAATCAGAAGGAAACTGAAATAGCCTCTTATTTCATACCCATTTATTTATTATTTTTCCAGAAGAGCGGAAGGCCGGCCTTCCGCTCTTTTTTTTGTGGGGGGATGGAACTTAGAAAATCCGCTTTCTCCTGGAGGATTCCCTTCAGCGTCAATGTGAACCAAAGATCCTAGAAAAGATCAGTCGCGCAAAAGTCTTGGAATTCCGTAAGAAATCGATAAAGGGGCGGAAATGGGAAATGCGCTCCGCTTGGGTCTGATAAAAAACCCGCACCGGTGTTTCCAATACAGGAATGCCCCGTTGCTTGGCTTTGACTAAAATTTCCACTTCAAATTGGAAACGCCTCGCCCGCGTGGGTAAACTCAATGCCTCGGGCAGGGGATACAGCCGCATGCCGCTTTGGGAATCGGAAAGCCAAGGCCCTCCGGACATCCAAACCCAAAAATTGGAAAACTTCCGGCCAAATCGGCTGGTCCAGGGAATATGCGCACCTTCCACGGCGTTCATGCCTTCACGCGCACCGACCACAATAGGACGTTGCCCCGGCGGAACGGCTTGAATCAGTTTGAGGGCGTCTTCCGGATAGTGCTGCCCGTCGGCATCCATGGTTACGGCAAAATCCGCCTCGTTGCTTGCCGCCATAAAACCGGTCAATATCGCTGCCCCCTTGCCCTGATTGCGATCATGCCGCAGCAGACGAATGCCATTGATTTCCGCCAACCGCCTTGGTGTCTCGTCGGTTGAACCGTCGTCGACGACATAGACAGGAAATCCCAAGTCGAGCGCTTGCCTTGCCACCTGCGCCACTGTACCCGCGTGGTTGTAAACCGGGATGATCAACACAATGCGGGCCTGATGGGTCAAACTCATTTCTCTCCTAAAATGTTGAAACGGTCGCGCCCGTTTCCGGCAAAATGATAAATGCGACACCCCAGGTTCCCGGTCCCATGTGCGCGCCGGACGTCAGGGAGAGGGGCTGTACCATGATGTCGGCTTGCGGAAAGCGCGCTTTCAGCGTTTCGCCGAATTCACGCACCTGGGAAAGGTTATCGGAATACTCCAGCATGACGAGGGCACGGGAATCTGGACGCAAAGCGGCCGAAAGTTTTTCCAGGGCCATTTTGATCTGCTCTTTGTGGTGGCGCACAACCCCCACTTTTTTTGCGCCTTCCGGCTGCGGTGAAATGACCGGCTTCATCCTCAGCATATCGCCGACGAAGGCACTCGCTTTGGAGAGCCTTCCGCCCGCGGCCAGATATTCAAGCTTTTCTAAAAACACATATTCTTGACAGTCGACAATCGCCCGCCGGGCGAAGGCAATCGTTTTTTCCATATTCTTCGTTTCAGACAGATAGCGGGCCGTCGCGATTACAATGGTTCCCAGCCTGCCTGACGCCGCGCCCGTGTCCAAAACCGTCAGACGATTGTCAGGATCGAATTTTCTTTTCCAGTCCATGGCCACCGCATAGTTCCCGGTATACACGGAACCGACACAGAGATAGAGCACTTTCTCAAACCGGGCGAGCGCCGCCTCGTAAAACTGATGCCGCTCGAAGACGGAGGCCTGCGAGGTCGACACTTTTTCCCCCTCCCGCATCGCCCGATAGAGCTCATCCGGTTGAAAGCAGGTTTCCGGTAAAAACGTCTCGCCGACGTTGAGATAACTGGAAAGCAAAGAAAAGCCGTACTTTCTGGCATCGTCGCGGGTCAGTGACCCCGCGGCATCGGTAATGATATGGAAGCGTTCATCGACGAGGGATTGCTGGAATTCCTGGATTTGCCGAGCCAGATTGTCGTCTTCCCAATTCACGACGTCCCCCAGCCCCGCCAGGCGCGATCGGATTCGATCCTTATTGTTCGTATGCAAATGAATTTTATAAAGATCGCCTTCCTGAATGACGATCGCGCTTTCCTCGGTCCCGGCGATTCTCGAGAGCGTTTCGCGAGACTGCCCGGCGGCTTTGACGACAAAGTCCACGCAGTAGCCCGCTTCGGCCGCTTCCTGAAATGTCGGGGCGATCTTCAATTGATCTTTAAAAACGGCGGTTATCGGACGGAATCGCCGATCCGCGCCGGCCAAGGTATAGAAAAACCCTTCAAAGAAAATATACATGCCCAAAGCGCCGGCGTCGACGACCCCGGCTTGCTTCAATTTGGGAAGGGAATTCTGCGTCTCACGGACAACTTGCTCCAGAAAGAAGACGATTTCATCGGCGCTTTGGGGGTCGCCTGGGGTCAAACCGTTTCGACCCAGAACCTCCGCGAGGGCGTCAAATACGGAAAGCATTGTGCCCTGGCGCGGGTCGGCCACGGCGCGCCAGGCTTTTGCGCTGGCCTCTTTGGCTGCGGTCTTCAATTCCGACTCGGTGTCGACGGCATAAAACGCCGAGAAAAAACGTGAGGCGATATTGCCGGAATTGCCTCGCGCCGAAAGCATCAGCCGACGGATAACGGCTTCTTTGTCTTCCTTGATCGCCCGAAGCGGCGAGAGGCTGACGGACAAGTTACGCCCCGTGTCGCCGTCGGCGATGGGGAAAACGTTGATGGCGTCGAGCAGATCCGCCCAGGCGGCGACGCGCTCCACACCGGCCACAAAAGAATTTCTTAATCGTTCATCCACGATCAGTATCCCAGCAATTGACGAATGGCGGCGGGCATACTAAAGAGCGTCTCCATTTCCGGAGTCTTCACCGCCACCTGTTCGGTGCGACCGCGCGCGCAGACACTGCCGTCCGCGGCTTTGCGCACCTCAAAGTCCACCACCAGTTTGATGTTCGCGTCCACCAGCGTCGCCTTGACGATAATTTCGTCACGGTGTTTGAGTGGAAAGATATGTTTGGTTTGCGTCCGAATGATGGGAAAAATGATTTTCTCCCGGTCGTAATACGCGTAGAGATCGACGCCGTAGTGGTCAAAAAGCGCCGCACGGGCGATTTCAAAGTAGTTCAAGTAATTGCCGTGCCAAACGATCTGCATGGGATCGAGGTCGAAAAACGGCACAGAGAGTTTCACTTCAAAACTTTTCTTTTCGGGGCTCATGGCTTCATCCTGAAGGTTTCCGAGTTTTGAATCACGTCGCGCAGGCGTTCGATGTCCGCATCGAGCGGGCGGTCTTCGATCAGAGGGTCGCTGATCCGCCGAATGTTCTTGAGGGCTTTGTCCAAAAGGGGTCTGTGGCGGATGTTGCCGCGGATATCACATGCTTGTGCGGCGGCCAGAAGATGAATCGCCAACACACGCTCGGAAAGCGTGCAGATGCGTTCGGCGTCGCGCGCCGCGATGGTGCCCATGCTGACTTTGTCTTGGTTGTGCGATTCAGTCGACCGCGAAAAAGACGCCGCCGGCATCGTGGCCTTGAGCGCTTCGGCGGCCAGCGCCGACGATGAAATCGACATGGCCTTGAAGCCGTGGTGCAAACCGCTTTGGGCGCCGTTTAACCGCACGAGATCCCCCGGCAGACCGCGATTGAGATTGGGATTCACAAGCAGCATGATCTGACGGTCACACATATCCGCGACGGATGCGAGCGCCGCCTTGAGGGCGTCCATGGCAAAGGCGATATGGCCCCCGTAAAAGTTCCCCCCCATGAGCACCTCACCGGTGCCTGGATCGAAAATGGGATTGTCATTGGATGAATTGGCCTCCGTCTCCACCCACTTCTTGATCCAGAGCAACCCGTCGTAGAGCACCCCCAACACCTGCGGGGCACACCGCAGCGAGTAGGGGTCTTGCAGCGCCTCGAGCGCGTCATCCTCCAGCTGTTTGGGGGACACTCTCGACAACAGCAGATGTGAAATTTTTCTGGCGACATAGGTCTGTCCTGGAAACGGCTTGGCTTCCGAAATGACCGGATGATAGTGATGGGCGTTTCCTTTCATTGCGTGGACGGAGAGCGCCGTGGCGAAAATGGCCGCATCCAGGATGCGAAACGCGCGCTCGACGGCGAAAAGGGCGATCCCCGTCATGGTCGTCGTGCCGTTGACCATCGAAAGCGGCTCCTTGGGTAAATACGAATAAGGCCGGATTCCGGCTTCCTTCATGGCCGTCGCCGCGGGCACCATCTTGTCTCCATAAAACACTTGCCCCTCGCCCATCAAGGCCGCGCCGATATAAGACATGGGGGTTAAATCCCCGGAGGCGCCGACGGATCCTTCGGCGGGCACAACCGGCGTAATGCCCTTGTTTAAAAAATCCGCCATCTGCCGAAGCAAGGCGACCGACACACCTGAATAGCCGCGCGCCAGACACATGATCCGCGTTAGCATCGCCGCGCGCGTCTCTTCGACCCCGATGGGCTCGCCGGTTCCACAGCCGTGAAAACGAAAAATATTGACCCCGTTTTTCATGGCGATTTTTAAATCGATTCGGTTACCGCAAGATTTTCCATAGCCGGTATTGACGCCGTAGACGGCAAGCCCTTTGCGCATGGCCTCCATAAGCATGTGGCGCGTGGTCTCCATTCTCTTGACAAACGCGGGGGAATCGCTGATGGAAACCCTCATGCCGCCTCTGGCCACCGCGATCATGTTTTCAAAACTGACATGGCCGCCGTCGATCACCAATTCGGCCCTCCTGCCAATTTTTTTCATGGCTTCTTGATCTCCTTTCTGCGCGGAGGGGCTTCTACGTGCGCACGCGCGGCTTGTAGGTGCCGTCCGCCTTCTCTTTATCCATTACGCGTTTGAGCAATTTGAACATTTTATAGTTGGCCGGTTCTTCCTCATAGAATTTGTCCCAGCAGTAATAATACATTTCCTGAAGTTTCTCCGGTGTCATCAGTTTGGGCTGAATGACCACTTTGCCGCAGGTGTAATCGTTCCAGTCCCGGGAGATGATTCGGCCGGTCTGGTTGAAGTCGTCATACGTTTTCGTGTGCGGAAACGGCGTCAACACCGTGAATTCGGCCATGTCGAGTTCGATTTCCAATAGAAAATCCACCAGGCGCTTGATGTAGTCTTCGGTATGATAATCGAGCCCCAGCAAAATGCTTCCCTCCACACCGATGCCGTGATCGTGATACCTTTTAATGCGGTCGCGGATGTGGTTGGATGAATCGAAAATAGCCTGGTACACAAACCACGCACCCGCCTGCGCGGCGAGATCCAGCACTTCGTCGTCGTTCTCGATCGGGTGGCAGCACCACTTCTTTTTCAGAGGGATCATTTCTTTGAAAAGCGCCATTTCCCACTCCTTGTTCTGCGCAAGCGAGTTGTCAACGAGAAACAGGCGGTTGTTGTCGATGGATGCCATTTCCTCCACAACCCGATCCAACGGCCGTGGTCGAAACTTGCGGCCGCCCAGGAAACGCACGGCGCAAGGATAGCAGTTGAACCGACAGCCGCGCGAGGCATGCACCAAATCGACCATCTGTACGCCGCGGTAATTGTACTTTTCGCGCTTCAGAATGCCGCGCCGGGCCGTCCCCACGTTTTCGATCGGCGGCTGATCGTCCATAAAATCGTACACCTTCTGAAGTCTGCCCGCCTTGAAATCGGCAAAGACCTGTTCCATGCGGCCCTCGGCTTCCCCCAAAAACACCGCGTCGGCGTGGCCTTGCGACTCTTCGGCATGCAGCATCGTGGCAATGCCGCCCAGAATGACCTTGAGGCCTCTGGCGCGAAAAGCGTCCGCAATTTCCCAGCCGCGCTTGACCTGCGCGGTGAGCATCATCGAAATCCCCACGAAATCGGCTGAGGCGTCCAAATCGATCGGTTCGACATTTTCATCGATGAACTCCACCTCGACATCGTCGGGCAGGGCGGCCGCCATCACCACAGGCCCATGCGGCGGCAGCGTAAAACGGGTTTGACGATCGAGCTTTTCCCACTTCGGATAAATCAATTTAAACTTCATAAATCCCCTTGCATGGTTGATTATTTACGTTTTCAGGATGGCTTTGGCGATGATCTGTTTCATGATTTCGTTGGAACCGGCCAAAATCCTCGTGATCCGAATGTCACGCCAGGCACGCGCGATCGGATACTCCTCACAATAGCCGTATCCGCCGAAGAGCTGCAGACATCGATCGGCGACGCGCCAGGCCATCTCTGTCACCCAGAATTTCGCCATAGACACATCGACGGTGACGGCCTTTTTCCGCCAATGGTCCACGATCAGGGAGTCGACGAACGTCCGCCCGATTTTGACCTCGGCGGCCATTTCGGCAAGCGCAAACTGTGTGTACTGAAATCCGGTGAGCGGTTTACCGAAAACCTGTCTTTGCCGGCAATAGCGGAGCGTCTCTTCCAGCATGAATTCCGCCGCTGTCTGGGCGCCGATGGTGCAGATGAGTCGCTCCTGCTGGAGATTCTTCATTAAATTTTTGAATCCCGTGCCTTGGCCGCCCAAACGGTTTTCCTTGGGAATGCGACAGTCGTTAAAAAAGAGTTCCGCCGTATCCTGCGAGCGCCATCCGATTTTGTCGAGTTTTTTGCCCTTCTCGAAACCGGGCGTCCCCGCCTCCACCAGATACAGATCCACGGCCTTGTGGGGATCCGTCTCCTGGGGATTTTTGGCGGCCACAATCACCAAATCGCAGTTGATGCCGTTGGAGATGAACGTCTTTTGTCCATTGAGAACGAAACCGTCGGACGCTTCCCGGGCGGTGGTGATGATGCCCGCCAGATCGCTGCCGGCTTGCGGCTCGCTCATGGCAATCGCCGTCAGGATGTCCCCGCGAACACAGCCCGGCAGATATTTTTTCTTCTGATCCTCCGTCGCCAGCTGAACGATGTACGGCACAACCACGTCGCTGTGCAGCCGGGCGGAAAGCCCGTAAAAGTTGGCCCGGGCCATCTCTTCGATTAACACGGCGGAATACAGAAAATCCGCCCCCTGACCGCCGTACTCCGGCGGAACGGCGGTGCAGAGAAACCCGTTATCACCGAGCTTTTTCCACGCCCAGCGTGGCACAATGCCGTTTTCTTCCCACTCTTGGACATGAGGAAGAATTTCCTTTTCCAAGAATCGCCGAAACGATTCCCGGAAAATGCGATGTTCTTCACCGTAGGGAACGATATTCATTTGGACAGATCTTCCGCTCTCTTTTTCAAAATTTTCTTCAACACCTTGCCGCTGGAGTTGCGCGGGAACTCATCGACGATAACCACTTTCTTGGGAATCTTGTAGTGGGCGATCTTGCCGGACAGGCGATTTAAAATATCCGCCTCCGAAAGATTCACCCCTTTGTCTGCGATGACGAAAGCCGCTACGACCTCGCCGCGCCGCGCGTCCGGCATGCCGACCACGGCAGCCTCCCGAATCCCTTCCTGCGCCTGCAAGGCGCGCTCGACTTCCGCCGGGTAGATGTTCTCTCCCGATGAAATGATCATCTCCACCTTGCGACCGACGATATAGACAAAACCGTCCGCGTCACGACGTCCCATATCGCCGGTATAGAACCAACCGTCTTTGAACGCCGCCTGGGTCGCTTCCTCCTTTCGCCAGTACCCGGCAAACACATTGGGCCCCTGCACGATAATCTCCCCCGTTTCCAGCGGCGGAACATCCACCCCCGAATCGTCCACCATGCGCAAGTGGACGTGAAAGACTTCCTTCCCGACGGACCCCGCCTTGCGGATGGAATCCTCCAGATCCAAAGAGGTCAGCCTTCCGGTTTCGGTGAGCGCATAGCCCTGAACAAAGCCGACGCCTTTTTCATCCTGATACTTGCGGATCACCGGCAGCGGAATCGGCGCGCCGCCCGAGATGAAGAAGTGCACATGCGACAGATCCGCATCGGCCCATTCCGGCGTGTCCGCCATCATTTGATACATGACCGGGACAGCGAACATGTAATTGACTTTTTCTCGACAGATGGTTTTGAGCGTCTCGGCGGCGTTGTAAAAACTACTGATCACCAGCGACCCGCCTGCGTAAACGATCGGCGTGACGGAGGCGGCCAAAGCCCCGATATGAAAAAGCGGCGTGACCACCAGAGACTTGTACGAACGGTCGATCCCATAGCCCAAAAGCGAATGAATCGCGCCGAACAAGATATTCTGGTGGGTGAGGACCGCGCCTTTGGGATCACCTGTCGTCCCAGAGGTATACATGATGAAGAGCGGATCGGAAAGGCCGACGCCCAGAATTTCCACCGGTTCGGAAAAATCGAAGGTCTGCACAAAATCGGCGAACACCGGATCGGGGGCGTCATTGGCGCGCCCCTGTCGATAGATTTTTTCAATCGTCACGCCCGAGGCCCGAATGTCCGCGACCTTCCCCGCGAACTCCGGCGAATAAATCAGAGCGTCCGGTTCGCTGTCGCGGAGGATATAGCAGAGTTCCGGCACGGCCAGACGATGATTGAGCGGCACCATGATGACGCCTGTTTTGGCGCAGGCAAAAAATATTTCCAAAAA
>CAZPTW010000072.1:0-9935 GCA_964589235.1 uncultured Smithella sp.
CCGCGCTGACCGGAACAGAAGGACTCAACAAGTATGTTGAGGAGCCTTCGGACGTGGTCATATTGGATATCCGCCTGCCGGATGTGGATGGTTTTTCCGTTTTGGAAGATCTCAAAGAAGAAAATGAAAACGTCAAAGTCATCATGATTACCGCTTTCCATGATATGGAAACCACCATAAACGCCATGAAAGGGGGAGCTTTCGATTATATTCATAAACCGGTGAACGTTGATGAATTGGATTTGGCGATCAAGAAGGCTTTGAAATCGCTGGAAATGGAGAAGAAAATTGACGGCCTTTTAATGGAGCCGTCACGAAGTTTCCGCGTGGGGGATATCATCGGTACCGGCAACGAAATGAGGGAAATTTTCAAGACCATCGGTACGGTTTCCAAAAGCCGCACAACTGTTCTGATCCAGGGAGAAAGCGGTACAGGAAAGGAACTGATTGCCAAAGTCATCCACAATAATACATCCCCCGATGAGCCCTTTATTGCGGTGAACTGCTCCGCTATTGTAGAGACTCTTTTAGAGTCGGAGCTTTTCGGCCACGAAAAAGGATCATTTACCGGCGCAGTAGCCCGCAAACTTGGAAAATTTGAGCTGGCGCGATACGGATCCGTTTTTTTAGACGAAATCAGCGAGATGTCCATCAATCTTCAGGCCAAACTATTACGCGTTTTACAGGAAATGGAGTTTGAACGAGTCGGAGGAAAGGATCGGGTAAAAGTCCATGCCAGGATTATGGCGGCGACCAATAAAGACCTCAAGGCGATGGTGAAAGAAGGAAAGTTTCGCGATGACCTTTACTATCGACTGAATATTGTTTCCATCCATTTACCGCCGCTTCGCAATCGGCGCCAAGATATACCGCCGCTCATCGACTATTTGCTTTCCAAGATCAATTTGGATTTGCATAAAAAAATCATCGGTGTGTCCGCCGAAATGATGGATAAATTCATGAATTATTCATGGCCTGGCAATATTCGCGAATTGGAAAATTTGTTGGTACGCGCCTGCGTTGTTGCAAAGGGACAAGTGCTGGGGGTGAATGATTTTCCTGAGCTCGGGAAAGAAGAGGAGTCTACGCCGGATCAAGTGGATCTTTCGGCCGTCTTCAAGGCGGATGAACCGGGGAAATATTTGACGCTGGATCAGGTTGAAGAACGCTATATTCGCAAAATCATCAAAGAAACCAACAAAAACAAAGGGGAAATCTGTGAAACGCTGGGTATTTCCCGTCCGACATTTGAGCGAAAGCTCGAGAAGTATGGGATTTCCTTCGAGCGAGATTAAACGATGAAGATTCATCATGTCACGTTCGTGAAGAGCGCCGCCCGTCCGGAACAATTTCCACCTCCGTCCATGCCGGAAATCGCCTTTGTCGGTCGATCTAATGTCGGAAAATCATCTTTGATCAATACGTTGGTCGAAAGAAGGAATTTGGCAAAAACCAGCAATACGCCGGGAAGGACGCAACTCATCAATTTTTTTTCTGTCAATGAAGCAATGATGCTTGTCGATTTGCCGGGATATGGGTTTGCCAAAGTGCCACATTCGATTAAAAAAAGATGGGGCGAGATGCTGGATTCCTATTTCAAACAAAGGCAAAATTTAATCCTCATCGTTTTTATTCTGGATATTCGCCGCTCACCCAACAAGGATGACCTGTCGCTGAAAGATTGGTTGGATGATTCCCATATCCCATATCTTTTTGTTCTAACAAAAACGGATAAGCTGTCAAATAATCAAGTGCTTCATCAAAAGTGCCTGATCGAGAGAGAATTGGGGGACAGAGTTCGGAATAAAACCATCCTTTTTTCCTCTAAAACGAGAAGGGGGAAGGAGGAACTTTGGCAACAGATAGATGATTATATTCAATCGATCTTGTCTCCCCAAAAACTCACGGAATAAGTATTTCTCGAAAAGATCCAAAGCCCCTTTCAAGTTCAAGGAGTGTTTCTGTGATGGGCTGCAAAGAACGTTGAGATTTTCCTACGATGAATGACGACAAGGAAAACCAGAATCATAAAAGAGCAAAACATCGCCACTGTTAGCGTTGTCCCGAGTTTCAAGAAACTGGAGGCCAATATAATCAATGGCAATAATGTGATACGAACCAGATACTTCAATACAATCCTTTCACTGATGAAATTCGCGACTGGAGGTGAATTTTTGTAATAAAAGGCGACAAACGCTCTACCGACTGTGTTTGTTATTAAATATCTATCTCTAAAGTCTCTCAACACCTGTACATGGTGTTCAAGAGGCGATCCAAAAGCGGCTGTGGCAATGAAACACCCTCCACCACCGCCACCTCCGACTGTTGCGACATCGGATGTGACCGCGGAAACCGTGGTAAATGTCCATGTATAGGATTGCGTCAGCGGCTGTCCTTCCATGTCTCTGACCCCAGTGGAAATTGTGGCAGTATAGGTTGTCGCGGCGGCGAACTGGCCAGTGGGTGTGAAAGTGGCCGTTTTGGATGAGGAATCGTATGTAATCTCTCCAGTAATTCCTCCACTGATCTGAAAAGTCACGGGGGTGAGGGTATTTGGATCGATATCCTTATTGAATGTCACACGAATCGGACTTTTCAGAGGCATGTTATCTGAATTGTTCACGGGATGAACGGAGTCTATTGCAAGGGGTTGACCTGATGCCTGTGAGATCGAGAAGACTTTTCCACCGATGCTGATTGTTCCCGTCCTTGGAGATGAGCCTTGATTTTCAGTGATTGTATACGAAAGTAAGTTGCCCCCTTCTGAGGCATTCTTGGTATGTAAGGTGATCCAAGGGTCTGGGGTGGATGCGGTCCATCCACATGAACTTGTGGATGGCGTGATGGTAATGGTTCCGGATGTGGATGATGAACCGACCTGACGGCCTGTTGGATTGATTGTGTAATTACAGTATGTGACGTCAAGGGTCAGGAAGTACAGTGCCTGCAATGAACCATAACTCGAATCGTAGTTTGTAGTCATACGAATCCGGAAAGTCCCGTCAGGTCGAGACGTTGTTTTTCCCCAACTATTGAGTGCAATCCAATAATGATTTTCTGGATTGGGATCTTCGTCATTATAGCCGACAATCAGGACCGCGTGTCCACCGCCGTCGTTGGTGTAGACCATACCATGATAGATGTCGGGATTCCAAATCGTGGAAAGAGGTTGATTATTCCAGAAATTTCGAAAATCTGTCCATGCCGAGGCATTGGGCAGGAAAAAAGCAAACCAAACGCCTTTTTTCTGATGCAATATATTTTTTATGTTCAAAATGGCGGAAGACGAACCGATGCTTGTGGTTGGAATCGTTTTGGCTTCACTTGCGATATTGGAAAATGAATAGCGTGGAGATACGGCCATCGCGTTACAGCGCGTTGCGTTAAAACTCTGTCCCGTATAACCTGCGCCAGCGTTGGAGGAAGGGATAGTAAACCTTCGACCCTCATAGAAACTCTGGAAATCATTAAGCCATCCACCATTGCAGGCATCATTTGGATAGCAGGCGTTTACAAATTCGATCGATAATTGATCTTTTGTTCCCACCTGTTCATACAGAGCGATTTCAATCAAGCCGGTTGCAGCCCAAACCCAGCAATTACCACAACTTCCTTGGTTCCTATTGTCCGGTGAATAACTGAGGCGATCCAAAAGGTTAATGGATGTGGGCGAACTTTGCGATGATGATGCGATGAGATTTGCTTTGATGCGTGAGTTGATGGCGGCCTTTGGCGCATTCTGGTAGTCCGAAATCCATTTTTGAAGTGTTGCTGAATCTGGACGCATAACGGGAAAGGACCGGTTTTCCTGTGCAAAAAGAGGTGATGCCACTGATATAAGCATTGCAGCGATGAAGAAGAATATGCCTACATAAGATCTGATCGTTTTCATTCCTGAAGGGGTCCTATCTACATTTTAGGATATATATGAAAGAATATATTGATTTTGTTTATCAAATCGCTATCGAGACTTTCACAAAAGCGCTTATAGATTTTTCGAATGATCGCTTCAATGGAGTTTGCATCGATGGATGATATTTCGGTAAAAATGACACCGATCGTTTGATTATGATTATACCAACCACGGATGTCCACCTGCCGAAGCGCTGGAGAAAGAGCCGCTTGTATTTGATAAGGAATATCTCGATGATCGCCGTTTTTAGTGATGGCTGAAATATCCAAAAGCATAAGCAATAGAGGCTTTTGGGATCGTTCCGCACGCATTTTCTCGATATGCAAGAGATGATGAAATTGCTGTCGATCATAGAAAATATTATCATCGTCAAATGGTTGAACGATAGTTAATAAATGAGCCGGATGTATATCGTTAAACCTATTATATTTCTTCAATAAACCCATTTTATATGCTCCTTTTCTTTTTTCAAATTATGACCTGAATGCAACGCAGCATTTGGATAATGATATTTTCAAGTGTCGTGCCAGAAAATAAAAAATGTAATACATGGGTATGTGTTTGCGTCATTATGCAAAAGTACTTGTAATTCTTTGGCTATTTTATTGTTACTAAAAGGATTGTCTTTTGATTGAATCGTGTGATTCCAAGAATTGACGATGTTGCTACACAATAGGAATGCTTTTTAAGGTTCACTACGATATTTGTAGGGGCGTATCTACGCGAATTGTAGTTTTGTTATCTTATTAATATTTATAACATTATTCTATTTTTCGGTGTTTATGGCCAAATGACTTTCTGTATCATTCTTATAGGTCGATCAACTTCAACACAAATAGTCATATTTTGATTCCCGAGCATGTTTGAGATTCAAAACGGGTGAAAGAATTCTTTAAGTTGATTCAGTTCTCTTATGGGATATCGAATCATATCGTTATTCGGCCGGGAGGTTGGTGCAGTTGGCTTCAAATCGAACGAGTAAATAGTCATTCACTTTTACTTTCATATATTTCGAGTCATTCTTTTGAACCAGCCTTTGTGATCAAGTCCTGTCGGAAGGCCATCCCCATCGCCGATATTTAATCTAAATGAACGTTAGTCAAAATATTAATTTTAGTAATATCAATGCATTATGATTTTTTTCGACGATCAACATATCTTCCCTTCTTGACATGAGGATTAAAGTATGTTAGCCGACGAAACGCCGGTCAGGCGTTATTTTCGACGGGTTCTTTAACACAAGCTTTTTTACATAAACATCGAGGTGTAATCACGTGGTGAAAGATAACGAAAAAGTTGGCGCAGTGATGGTGGTTGGTTCGGGGATCGCCGGCATTCAGGCTTCTCTGGATTTGGCTAATTCAGGAATGAAAGTCTATCTTGTCGAAAACGGAATCAGTATCGGCGGTGTGATGGCCCAGCTCGATAAAACGTTTCCAACAAATGACTGCTCCGCCTGTATTCTCTCACCGAAGTTGGTCGAGGTCGGGCGCCATCCGAACGTGACCATTAAAACCAGACGAACGGTGGAATCCGTTGAGGGAGAGCCCGGTCGCTTCAAGGTCAAACTGACATCTGCACCTCGATATGTGAATCTGGATAAATGCACTGGTTGCGGAGACTGCGCAAAAGTCTGTCCCATCAATGTCAAAGCCGAATTTAATGGAAATCTTAGTGAGAGACAAGCCATTTATCGGCATTTTCCGCAGGCCATTCCCAGTGGTTTCGCTATAGACAAATTAGGCACGTCTCCCTGTAAGGCTCATTGCCCAACGCACATTAGCGTTCAAGGTTATGTGGCACTGATTGCTCAAGGTAAATTCAAAGAGGCTCTCAAACTAATCAAACAAGATAACCCTTTTCCAGTCGTCTGCGGCCGTGTTTGTAATCACCCCTGCGAAACAGCTTGTATGCGCGGTAAGGTTGACGAGCCGATCGATATTATGCACTTGAAGCGTTTTGTCGCCGATTTGGATTTGAACAGCGAAACCCGTTATTTGCCGGAGAAAAAACCGAATAAAGGGAAAAAAGTGGCTGTGGTTGGGGCAGGCCCTTCAGGCTTGACTTGCGCCTATTATTTGGCGATCGAAGGATACGATGTTGATGTGTTTGAAGCGTTGCCGGTTCCGGGCGGTTGGTTAGCCGTTGGGATTCCCGAATACCGCCTGCCTAAAGATGTTTTGAACGCTGAAATCAAAGTCATTCAAGATCTCGGGGTGAAGATTCATCTCAACACCCGTATCGGCAAAGATATTTCATTCGATCAGCTGAAAAAAGACTACGACGCAATTTTCATCGGTTGTGGAACGATGAAGAGCAGCAAGCTCAATATTCCCGGCGAAGACATGCAGGGTGTCATCCACGGCGTCGATTATCTGATGCAGATCAATCTGGGCAAGAAAATCAATCTCGGAGACCGAGTTGCAGTCATCGGTGGCGGTAACGTAGCGATGGATGCCGTCCGGACGGCGGTACGGACCGGTTCCAAGAATGTTTTTATCCTCTACCGCCGCACGCGCGCCGAGATGCCGGCTTCGCCGGAAGAAATCGAGGAGGCAATGGAAGAAGGAATTGAAATGAAGTTCCTCGTGGCCCCGAAACGCGTTGTCGGCAAAGATGGGAAGGTGACCGGTATTGAATGCACCCGGATGGAATTAGGTGAACCGGATGCCAGCGGACGTCGTCGCCCGGTGGAAATCAAAGGTTCGGAGTTTATCATTGAGTGCGATGCTATTGTCCCGGCGATTGGCCAGGAAGCGGATCTTTCTTTCATCACAAAGGAAAGCGGTGTTTCAATCAACAAATGGAACAATGTCGACTACGACCCCGTGACTTACGCCACCAACGTTCCCGGTGTTTTCACCGGCGGTGACGTTTCCACGGGTCCACAGACAGTCGTGAAGGCCGTCTATTCGGGAAAAGAAGCGGCCAAATCCATCGACCGGTACTTCCAGGGGCAAGACATGAAAGCCGGCCGTGATAAGGATTGGAGCAAGAATATCGCTGACAAGGCGGATGTTTCGAGTGTGCCGAAGGTGCCACGGGAAAAGTATCCGCATATGAAACCCGAAGATCGTAAAACCAATTTTCAAGAGGTCGGCATCGGATTTTCGGAAGCCCAGGCGATTGCCGAGGCGAGTCGCTGTCTGGCATGCGGCATTTGTTCCGAGTGTTATCAATGCGTGGAAGCCTGCATCGCGAAAGCCATTGACCATGAAATGAAGCCGGAAGAGGAAACGATTGAAGTCGGTGCCGTTATTGTGTCGCCGGGGTTCCAGGTTTTCGACGCCACACAGCGTGGCGAGTATGGTTACGGAATTTACAAAAACGTGGTGACGGCTTTGCAGTTTGAACGAATCCTTTCCGCCTCCGGCCCGTACTTCGGTCATGTCCAAAGAATTTCAGACGGCAAGGAGCCTAGAAAAGTCGCCTTTATCCAATGCGTCGGTTCCCGCGATGTGAATTGCGGAAACAGCTGGTGTTCATCGGTGTGCTGCATGTACGCAACCAAGGAAGCGATTATCGGCAAAGAACACGCGAAAAATTTGGAGCCGACGATCTTTTACATGGACATCCGAGCGCATGGCAAGGATTTCGACCGGTTCGTAAACCGGGCCAAGGAAGAATATGGTATTCGCTACATCCGTTCCATGCCGTCGTCGATCAAGGAACTGCAGCAGACCAATAATCTGTTGATCAAATATGTGAATCAGGATGGGACCTTTACGGAAGAAGAGTTCGACATGGTGGTTCTCTCCGTCGGTCTGATGCCTCCTAAGGAGGCCAAGAAACTGGCGGAGAGCTTGGGAATCGAACTGGAAGAACATGGATTCTGCAAGACAGCTCTCGAGAACCCCGTTCAGACATCACGCCCCGGCGTCTTTGTCTGTGGTGCCTTCGGCGGCCCGAAGGATATTCCAGAGACGGTCATGGAGGCCTCCGCGGCGGCAGCCTGCGCGGAAGGGCTTTTGGCCGCCAAACGCGGGACGTTGATTACACCGCCGGAGCTGCCTGCGGAAAAAGATATGCGGGGGCAGGCGGTGCGTACAGGCGTGTTTGTCTGTCATTGCGGCATCAACATCGGTGGAGTGGTCAATGTTCCGGAGGTTCGTGATTATGCCGCGACACTGCCAACGGTTGTTTACACAGCCGACAATCTCTTCACCTGTTCGCAGGATACCGCGGTGAAAATGGCGGAAGTCATAAAAGAGCAAAATCTGACCCGCGTGGTTGTGGCGTCATGCTCGCCTAGAACCCACGAAGGGCTTTTCCAAGAGAATTGCGAAAAGGCTGGTTTGAATCGTTACCTCTTCGAAATGGCCAATATCCGCGATCAGAATTCGTGGGTGCATATGCACGAACCGGAAAAAGCAACCGAAAAGGCAAAAGACCTGTTGAGAATGGCGGTTGCCAAAGCCAGATACCTCAAGCCTCTAAAGCCCGGCCAGTTGCCGGTCAACCATCAGGCTTTGATCATCGGTGGCGGTCTGGCGGGGATAAGCGCGGCTTTGTCTTTGGCCGATCAAGGCTTTGCTTCCATTGTCATTGAAAAAGAAGATCGGTTAGGCGGTAACTACAATTATTTGTATAAAACTCTCGAAGGACTCGATACCCGTTCCCATTTGAAAGATCTTCTGGACAAAGTATACAAAAACCCATTGATTACGGTGTCAACGTCTTCTGAAATCAAAAAAATTGAAGGTTACATCGGGAATTACAAGACGACGGTGGAGTCCAAAAAAGAGGGGGAGAAAGTCTTTGAGCACGGTGTGGTATTGGTTGCAACCGGTGCTTACGAAAACAAACCCAAGGAATATCTGTATGGTCAGAATGACAAAGTTAAGACCCAGCGTGAACTTGAGAAGCTGATCTACGAGAAAGACCCGAAACTGGCGTCCGTAAAAAATGTGGTGATGATCCAGTGCGTGGGAAGCCGCGAAAAGGAAAGACCTTATTGCAGTCGTTACTGTTGTTCGGAGGCGATCAAAAACGCGCTTGAACTCAAGATGACTGATCCTTCCCGCGATATCACGATTATTTATCGTGACATCCGCACGTTCTCCTTTAAAGAGGATTATTACAAGAAAGCGCGAGAAGCGAATATCAAGTTCATTTCCTATGAAGAGAATCGTAAACCCGACGTGATCGCGGCGGGGGATAAGCTGGAAGTCAAAGTTTTCGATCCGATCCTCAATGAAACGGTTACGCTTCCCGCGGATACGGTTGTGCTGAGTGTCGGTGTCGTTCCGAATCCTGAAAACGCGACGATTGGGCAGATGCTGAAGATTCCCACCAACCAGGATGGTTTTTTCCTGGAGGCTCACGTCAAACTGCGTCCGGTCGATTTTGCCACTGACGGTGTTTTTATGTGCGGCATGTCTCATTCGCCGAAGTTCAGCGATGAAACGGTGACTCAGGCCAATGCGGCCGTTTCGCGCGCATGCACGATTTTGACACTGAACTATATCGAAGCGGAAGGAAAAACGGCCTATGTCAATAAAGAGCGTTGCGCCGCATGCGGCTTGTGCGAAATTAATTGTCCCTACAGCGCGATTCGCGTCAATCCCGCAGAAGGCGTGGCGGAAGTCAATGCGGTTCTCTGTAAGGGCTGCGGCGTCTGCGCCGCGTCATGTCGAATGAATGCCGCCGATCTCAACGGCTTCAATAACGAAGAAGTTCTAGCGCAGATATTTAATTTAAACTGAGGTAGCCGGCGAAAAGCCGCCTTGCCGCTGGAAGGAGAATATATGGCTGAAAGTTTAGCAAACAAGGAGTGGGAACCGAAATTCGTTGCCATTGTCTGCAACTGGTGTACTTATGCGGGAGCGGATTTGGCGGGTATCAGCAGAATTCAGTATCCGACGAATGTGCGCATCATTCGCGTTCCCTGCACGGGGCGAATCAATCCTTTTTATGTCGTGAAGGCTTTGCAGTCCGGGGCTGATGGCGTCTTGGTCTCGGGTTGACACCCGGGGGAATGCCACTATATCTCAGGAAACCTGGTGGCACGGCGCAAGTTTGC
>CAZPTW010000073.1:0-9931 GCA_964589235.1 uncultured Smithella sp.
TCTGGCCAATTTGGAGTCGTTGTCGGTCGATGTGAATCTGCCGGAGCCCAAGGGCGTGGCCACGGGTGTGGTCGGTCTGACGAAAATATTCGTCCCCCTGACGGGCATTGTCGACATCGCCGGCGAGAGGGCGCGTCTGGAGAAGGAGTTGGCGAAAGTGAAAAAGGACCTGGAACAGAGTTCCAGAAAACTCGCCAATCGCGATTTTCGAGAAAAAGCCGCTCAAGAAATCATTCAGAAGGAAGAAGACAAACTCAAGGGCTGCCAGGAAAAGTTCAGCGCCCTGGAAAACGCGCTCAAAAAACTCAAGGACATTGATCGGTAGACAACGGCTTGAAATCGTTTCGAGGAATTTGAATATGGCGGATGGAAGAAGACTCAACAAGGTCAATGCGCACATTCAAAGAATCATTCAAACCGCTTTGGATGAAGACATCGGTTCGGGTGATATCACGACTCAGGCTCTGGTCGACGTCAAGAAAAAGGGGAAAGCCAAAGCCGTCGCCAAAGGAAATTTTGTCGTCGCGGGGATCGATGTTTTTGAAGCGGTGTTTCGACGTCTCGATAAAAAGATCAAGGTGAGCAAAATGGCGGCCGACGGGACTTGGGTGAAGAAAGGGGATGTCCTGGCCGAGGTGGAAGGCCCGCTGTCCGGTATCTTGCAGGCGGAACGCGTGGCGTTGAATTTTTTCCAACGCATGTGCGGAATCGCCACGCAGACCGCGAAGTACGTGGACGCCGTCCGTGGCACACGGGCCAAAATTCTCGACACACGCAAAACCGTGCCGGGACTTCGTCTCTTGGACAAGATGGCGGTTCGCGTGGGGGGCGGCACGAACCACCGCTTCGGTCTCTATGATGCCGTTTTGATCAAGGATAATCACATCGAAGCGGCAGGCGGCATCACTGCCGCTGTCGCCGCCCAGCGAAAATTTCTGAAAAAAAAGATGAAGATCGAAGTGGAAACAAAAAATTTGCGTGAAGTGCAAGAAGCGCTCCAGTGCGGCGTCGATATCATCATGCTCGACAATATGACCCGTCAAGCGATGAAGAAGGCGGTCGAGCGGATCGCCGGGCGGGCGTTGACGGAAGCCTCGGGAAACGTGAATTTGAGGCGTGTTGCCGCTATCGCGGCGACGGGTGTGGATTGGATTTCCATCGGTGAGCTGACACATTCTGTGCGCGCAGCGGATATTTCATTGCTGGTGATGGGTGAATAGTGTGAAGGAAAAGTTCTGTCCGTGCGGACGGCAAGCGTCACGCCGACGTTTTCGAAAAGTTGGGACCTCCCAAAGACAATAACGCCGATAAAAGATATCTAAACGCCGCCATGAACATTGACCCGGAAGCCCTCAAAGAAAAGTTGTCCGAACACGTAATCGGACACAATCTTTATTATGTCAAAGAAACCGGTTCGACCAACGACGATGCGTACCGTTTGGGCGCGCAAGGCGCGCCCGAGGGGACGGTGGTGATCGCCGAGAGTCAGCATGCTGGGAAAGGGCGGATGCGGCGCATCTGGCATTCCCCCCCGACAGCCAATATCTACACGTCCATCCTTTTGCGTCCGCCGTTTGAGACGTCCCGTGCGCCGCAAATCTCAATAGCGGCGGGGGTCGCCGCGGCTGAGACGATCAATCCCTACTGCGCCGGCAGAGCCGATCTCAAATGGCCCAATGATGTGTTGATCGGAGGGAAAAAAGTCTGCGGGATTTTGGCGCAGATGAAAGCGTCAAACTCAGGCATCGATTTTGTGGTGGTGGGAATCGGAATCAATGTCAATCTTCCCGCTGAGCGATTTCCGGACGACCTTCGCGGCATGGCCACGTCGCTTTCGATGGAGGCCGAACAAGAAATATCCAGGCCGGAGGTGATAATTCGCCTGTATGAAAATCTGGCAAAATGGTATATGACGTTATGCCATTGTGGCTTTGAGCCGGTTCGCCGGGCGTGGCTGGGCATGTCGTCGATGATCGGCAGGCCGGCGCGAGTCCTCTTTCACGAAGAAACGATCAGCGGGACCGCCGTGGGCCTTCATGACGACGGCGCATTGGTTTTGCGGACCGATTCGGGGCAAACGCTGTGCGTATCAGCGGGAGACGCAACTATTCTCAAGGAGTGACTTCGTTATGCTTTTAGTGATCGATGTGGGGAACACCAACACGGTTTTAGGGTTGTTCGATGGTGATAATTTGATTCACGATTGGCGGATTCGGACGGAGATCGATCACACCATCGACGAATACGGCGTTTTGATTTCCAATCTCTATCAATCCAGCCGCATGAAAGCAAAAGAAATCAAGTCCATCACCGATATCATCATTTCTTGCGTTGTTCCGCCCATGCTCAATATTTTAGAGCCGCTGTGCATCAAATATTTCAACATCAAACCGTTGATTGTGGGGCCCGGCATCAAGACCGGTATGCCGATTTTTTACGACAATCCCAAGGAAGTGGGGGCCGACCGTATCGTCAACGCGGTGGCCGCTTTTGCCAAGTACCACAAAGAGTGCATCATTGTCGATTTCGGGACGGCGACGACTTTCGACTATGTGTCGCCCAAAGGTGAATATATGGGAGGATGCATTGCTCCAGGGATCGTCATCTCCAGCGAGGCGCTTTTTAAGCGGGCCTCGAAGTTGCCCCGTGTGGAATTCAGCAAACCGAAGACAGTCATCACGAAAGACACCGTCAGCGCCATGCAGGCCGGGATCATGTATGGTTACGCCGGACTCGTCGACGGTATCGTTGAACGTATGAAAGCCGAAATCAAAGCCAAACCATTGGTGATCGCCACAGGAGGGTTGGCCCGGGTGGTCGCCCAGGAGACCAAAAGCATTGACAAGATCGAAGAGATGCTGACGCTGGAAGGACTTCGTCTCATTTTCGAACTCAACCGTAAATCATGTTAAGTATCGGCCTGACAGGCGGGATCGCCTGTGGAAAATCAACGGTGTCCCAAATGTTTGTGCGTTTGGGCGGCTACTTGATTGATTTCGATCGATTGGCCCATGACGTTCAGGAACCGAAGAAGCCGGCGTGGCGGGATATTGTAGACTGTTTCGGGGAGAACATCTTGGACCCCGATCGAAGGATCGACCGGGTCAAGCTCGGGAATATCGTTTTCAAGCATCCGGAAAAGCTTCAGAAACTCAATGAAATGGTTCATCCGCGGGTTTACGAGGCGTGGCGTCTGCGCCTGGATGAGATCACCGCCGAAAACCCGCGTGCCATCGTCTTTTCGGATATTCCGCTTCTGTTCGAGGGAGGGATGCAGCATTTGTTCGATCTGACGGTTTTAGTCATGATTGAACCCGAAGAGCAAATCAGGCGGCTGATGGCCCGAAATCACATCTGCCGCGACGATGCCGCTCGGCGGCTGGCCTGCCAAATGCCGATCGGGGAAAAGGTTGCGCTTGCGGATATTGTCATCGACAATTCCTGCGCGGTGGAGGAGACGGAAAAAAAAGTCAAGCGGATATGGCGCGACCTGGTGGCACGGGAAAAAAAACTGGAGGCGTCAAGTCATTATTTTGAAGGTGGAGGGAAAAAAAGATGATCGAAAAAAACGTCAGGACCGATTTCAGCGAAAAAGTGTACACGCCGACGATCGGCGAAGGTGCGTATGTCCACCCGTTGGCGGCCGTGATCGGCAATGTCACCTTGGGGAAAAACGTGATGGTGGCTCCGACGGCGTGCGTGCGCGGGGATGAGGGGCAACCCCTTCATGTGGGTGATGATTCCAACGTACAGGACGGCGTCGTGATCCATGCTTTGGAAACGGAACAAAACGGCAAGCCGGTGGAAAAAAATCTCATGGAGGTGAATGGAAAGAAGTACGCCGTCTATGTCGGATGCCGCGTGTCGCTGGCCCATCAGGTTCAGATTCATGGGCCGGCGGTGGTGATGGACGATACGTTCGTCGGGATGAAGACCTTGGTTTTCAAATCGTTTGTCGGGAAAAATTGTGTCATCGAACCGGGGGTGATTCTGATGGGCGTGAAGGTGGCGGATGGCCGCTATGTGCCAGCCGGGTCGGTCGTCAAAACGCAGGCGGATGCCGATGGCCTGCCGACCATTACGGAGGATTACCCCTTGAAAGATATGAACAAAGGGGTCCTGCATGTCAACAAGGCGTTGGCCAAAGGCTATTTGGCCGCCGGCCAATAAGGCGATGGGGAGGAAAAAACAGCCGGTCGTGTTTCCGGGAGCCTGGCTGTTTTTCTCTTTATGATGCTGGTTAAAGTCAAATCTTCCCATGAAAAGAAGAAGCCCCGTGCCTGCTTGTCCTGTGGGACCACGGAGAATATGCGTAACCGCCGTTATTGCTCCGTCAAATGCCGACAGCACTTAAGACAGAAGCTTACGACCCGCACCGGCCTGCTGGAAGCGCTCAATACGAGGCATGCAACCTTTTATTTTACCGAGGATCGAATTGTCATGGATGTTGTCGTGCGGGATATTCGGGAAGTATTTCGTTATACGGCCGCGCGCACAAAGGGCGCGAGGCCTGCCGACGATTTCGGTAGAATGGCCAACCGATTGGGTGAGGCATGGTGGGCGGAAGAGAAGCGGACCAAAAAAAAGTATATGGCGACCCGAAAGCTTTTGGAGTTGGCCGAAAAACACGAACTCTCCGAAGGGCTGGTCCGTCCTCGATTGATCAAGGTGGCCAGTGTGCGCCTGGAGAGCCTTCATTATCTGGGGATCGGCAAAGCCCAGCTGGGATCGCCGGAATTGTCCAAGCTCATTAAAAACGCATACCGGAAGCAGGTTAAAATCCATCACCCCGACGCAGGCGGAGACGCCGTCACTTTCCGAAAAATTCACGATGCCTATCGGGATCTCCTGCGCTGGGCGGATAGCCCGACATTCCTGCGTCGTCGGGGCTTCCCCGATAAGTGGTATTACGACGGCGCCGCTCAGAAGTGGGTTCAACCGATTCCCAGGAAAAGGGGAGAGAGGTGATGGTCGGCCCTTCTGAAAGATCCTTGAAGTAGAATTTCCAGGGCGCCTCAGATATGAGAAGAAATCGAATCCGTCAAACGGCCGTGGATATTTTTGAGGCGGGTCTGCAAGCTGTCGATCCCTTGAGGCTGGTATCCGCTCACCGTCAGATTATCATGGAGGAATATTTCCGAAATCGGTCTCAGAAAATGTTTGTCGCGAGTTTCGGCAAGGCCGCGTATGCGATGATCCAAGCCTTACTGGACAGGCCCGTGTCGGATCTGATCACCCGTGGTGTTATTTTGACAAAATACGGGCATACGCCGGGGGGCTTGCCCGGAAAAATCGGTGTTTTTGAGGCGGGGCATCCTGTGCCGGACGCCGCAGGCGTGTCCGCCACGAGACGCCTGATCGACATGATCCGAGACGCCGACGCTCAAACATTGGTTTTGTGCCTGATTTCCGGAGGCGCCTCGGCACTGCTTGTGGCCCCCCGCGACAACTTGACCTTATCCGACAAGCAGCAGACGACCCGCCTGCTTTTAAACGCCGGTGCCGACATCCATGAACTCAACACAGTCCGCAAACATCTCTCCGCCGTCAAAGGCGGAAGATTGGCCGCCCTTGCCGATTCCTCACCGGTCCTGTCGCTGATTTTGTCGGATGTGATCGGCGACCCGCTCGATGTCATTGCATCGGGCCCCACGGCGCCCGACGAGACAACTTTTTCAGATGCCATAAGCGTTGTTCACAAGTATAAGCTCGACGGTAAAATCCCCGTTGAGGTCCAAAGAATCCTGGAAGAGGGGAAGAGGGGAAAGATTGCCGAAACACCAAAAGCAGGTGATCCGCTCTTCAGGAATGTAAGAAACATCATCATCGGCAACAATCAAACAGCATTAGAGGCCGCGCTGCGAAAAGCCGAAACCTTTGGTTTCGAAACTTTCCTGTTATCATCGGAGGTTCGGGGAGAAGCCCAAGTTGTGGCGCGGGCGCTGGCTCAGAAAGCCATTGGACTGAAAAAAACCAAGACGGAGGGGAAAATTTGTTTGATTTCCGGCGGTGAAACCACGGTGACCGTCCGTGGAGACGGTCTCGGTGGAAGAAATATGGAAATGGCCCTGGCTTTTGCCCGAGAGATCGCCGGAATGGACGGAATCACTTTTCTTTCCGCCGGAACGGACGGTACGGATGGTCCAACCGATGCGGCAGGGGCGATTGTCGACGGGCAGACCATCGGGCACGCTCAGACCATGGGGCTTTCAGCCTCAATCTTTCTGAAACGCAATGATTCTTACACGTTTTTCAAATCCACCGATGAACTCTTGAAAACAGGCTCAACCGGAACCAATGTCATGGATATTCAGATCATCTTGTTGACCTGAGCGTTATGTCCGCTTCCTCCATCATGGCTTTTCTGTGCCTCCTCCCAGGGTCTTGTAGAGGGTGATTTTGTTGTTGATGTCGGAAAGTTTCAGGAGGATCAAACCTTGGCTGGCGGCGTAAAGAGATCGCTGAGCGTCGAGCACCGACAGATAGCTGTCGATTCCTTTGTTGTAACGCGCCTCAGACAGTCGGCAGGCGGCTTCAAGGTGATCCACCAGCGATTGCTGTGCCTCAAGGCGCAAAGCGATCATGCCCTTTTCTGCAAGGGCGTCGGCTGTTTCCCGGAAGGCCGTCTGGATCGCCTTTTCGTACTGGGCGACGGCAATCTCCTTGTCCAGTTTGGCCACGTCATAGGCAAACCAGGTGCGGGCGTCGAAAATCGGCATCACAATCTGGGGGGCGAATGTCCAAACGCCGGACCCCGCTTTGAAAAGACCGGAAAGTTCCGCGCTGGCCGTTCCCACGGACGTCGTGAGAGTGATCCGGGGGAAGAAAGACGCTCGGGCCGCCCCGATATTGGCGTTGGCTTCCTTGAGACGGTGCTCGGCCGCTAAAACGTCCGGCCGGTTCAATAAAACATCGGATAGAAGACCTTCGGATATATCCTGCGGGGGGGCGATCGAGGAAAACCCGGTTGGGAGCAGTTCCGGGGGGACCGGTGATCCAACCAGAAGATTCAAGGCGTTTTCATCCTGCGCGACCAGTTGGGTATAGCGGGCCAGGTCACCGCGCGCCGCATCCCGTTGGCTTTGCACTCGCCTGAGATCGAGCTCGGACGCCAAGCCGATGTCATGGCGTTTTTTCATCAGATGATAGGTTTTTTCGTGCGCTTCATAGGTCTTCGAGGCGAGCTTGAGGTTTTCCCGATCGGCGGCCAATGCGAAATAGGCTTGTGCGACCGTCGATATCAGCAGAATCCGCGCGCCGCGCAGGGATTCTTCCGTTGCCAGATACTCTTCCAACGCTGCGTCTTTGAGGTTTCTGAGACGGCCGAAGAAGTCGATCTCCCAGGAGGTTAACCCCAAAGTCACACTGGATTTTTGAGCCGTGTAAGCGCTTCCGGTCGAGGACAGATCGTCCGGGATTCTTTCTTTGTACCAGGTTCCCGCGGCATTGACCGTCGGCAGAAGACTCGAGAGGCTGATGCCGTACATGGCTTTTGTTTTTTCGGTGTTGAGCATGGCTAGGCGAAGATCGCGGTTGTTTCGAAGCGCCATATCCATGACATCCCGCATACGCCGATCCGTGATCAACTGTCCTGTGCGCAGAAGCGCGGAAGGCGGTGCGTCTGCAAGCGGTTTGTAGGCTTCCCCTTTGGGCCACTCTCTCGGGATGGGCGTCTCCGGGCGTTCATATTTTGGAGCCATTGTGCAGCCTGTAATCAGCAGGAGGACCAAAAAGATGAGGAGCGTTCGTTTCATGTTATTGCACCTCGCGGGGTTGTCTTTGTGAATGATGTTTGCCGAAAATTTTTTCTATGAGCACGTAGAAGAGCGGCACAAAGATGACCACAAGGATGGTTGCCGTGATCATGCCGCCCAAGACACTTGTGCCGATGGCGTTTTGTGCGCCGGCGCCCGCACCGGTGGTGATCGCCAGCGGCAAGACTCCGAATCCGAAAGCCAGCGATGTCATGACGATTGGACGGAAACGAAGCTTTGCCCCTTCGACCGTGGCGTCGATGAGACCCATTCCTTTTTGAATTCCGTTTTGGGCGAACTGGACGATCAGGATGGCGTTTTTCGTGGCAAGACCGAGGGTGGTCAAAAGACCGATCTGAAAGTAGACGTCGTTGGCCAGTCCGCGAAGGCTTGAGGCGATGATTCCGCCGATGACGCCCAAAGGCAGCACCAGAAGGACCGAGATCGGGATCGTCCAGCTTTCATAGAGCGCGGCCAGGCAAAGAAAGATGACGAAGATGGAGAAAGCATAAAGAAGCGGGGCTTGCGAGCCGGCCATCCTCTCCTGGTAGGAAAGACCGCTCCAATCATAGCCGAACCCGGGTGGAAGTTTGTCCATGGCGTCGATCATGGCTTGCATGGCTTCACCGGAACTTTTTCCAGGCGCCGGTTCCCCCCAGATGTTGATCGCCGGAAAACCGTTGAATCGGGTCAAACGGGGGGGGCCGGAGGTCCAGTGCCCGGAGGCAAAGGATGAAAAAGGCACCATCTTGCCTTGCGTGTTGCGGACATAAAGCTTTTCCAAGTCTTTCGGAAGCATGCGGTAGGGCGCATCCGCCTGGATGTAGACCCTTTTGATCCGGCCGGCGTGGATGAAATCGTTGGCATAGGCGCTGCCGAAGGCCGCTGAAAGCGTGTAGTGGATGGAGGTGATGGGCACGCCCAACGCCCCGGCTTTTTCCCAGTCGACGTCGATTCGGTATTCCGGGACATCTGCAAGGCTGTTGGGGCGCACTTTTGTGGTTCTTGGGTCTTGAGCGGCAATTCCCAACAGTTGATACTGGGCGTTCATAAGGGCTTCATGTCCCAGACCGCTTCGATCCAAAAGCTGGAAATCAAATCCGCGGGACATGCCCAATTCGACGACAGCCGGCGGTTGAAAGGCAAAGACCATGGCGTTACGGATACCGGCGAATTTTTTTGTCGCCCGTTCTGCGATGGCTTTGGCTTTTTGGTCGGGCCTGCCGCGCAAATCCCAATCCTTCAAACGGATGAATACCATGCCGTTGTTTTGGGCGCGTCCGGAAAACCCGTATCCGGCAATGGTCAAAACCGATTCCACGGAATCTTTTTCCTGAGTGAGGAAATAATCCTGAATCTGTTTGGTGACAACGCCGGTTTGCTCCATGGTGGATCCGGCGGGCATCATGACTTGCGCAAGCAAAGTCCCTTGATCTTCATCGGGCAGATAAGCCGTGGGCATGCGCCAAAATAAAAGGCCCATGACCACGATCATGACGGCGAAGACCGCCAAGTATCGTTTTTTCTTCCGCAGGGAATCCTGCACCATGCCCAGGTACTTTCCACGAAGTCTGAGGAAAAGACGGTCAAACCCCATGAGAAACGGCCGAACAAAATACACGGCGTTTTCCGCCGGTTGATGTCCAGCTTTCACCGGTTTGAGAATCGCCGCGCAAAGGACGGGCGTCAGAATCAAAGCCACAACGACGGAAAGCAGCATCGCGGAGATGATCGTCACGGAAAACTGCCGGTAAATCACCCCCGTTGAACCCGGGAAGAACGCCATGGGGCCGAAGACGGCAGCGAGGACCAGCCCGATGCCGACCAGTGCGCTGGTGATTTGATCCATGGATTTGGCGGTGGCTTCCTTGGGCGAAAGGCCTTCTTCGCTCATGATACGTTCCACATTCTCCACGACCACGATGGCGTCGTCGACCAACAGACCGATGGCGAGGACCATGGCGAACATCGTCAGCATGTTGATGGTAAATCCAAAAAGCCCCAAAACGGCAAAAGTTCCCAAGATCACGACAGGAACGGCAATGGTGGGAATCAGCGTGGCTCGGATGTTGCCCAAAAAGATGAGCATCACGAAAAAGACGAGGACAATCGCGACGATCAATGTCTTGATGACTTCCTTGATGGCAACCTTGATAAACGGCGTGGTATCGTTGGGG
>CAZPTW010000074.1:0-9928 GCA_964589235.1 uncultured Smithella sp.
CATCTTGAACATGACACCCAAATTCGGATCTCTGACCAGATACACCGAGCGATCAGATGCCGGATAACGTGTCCAGACCGTTGGGCGCGCGGGGACCGAGGCCATCAGGATGGCGCTGTAAACCCCCATGTCGGCCAAGCTGGAACGGCGGGCGAGAAGCGTCTCTTGAGCCGCCTGCAACACCAACCCCCCCATGCCATGGCCCAAGACGATCTGCGGACCTTTGCCGATCTTCCGAAGATAAGCCAGCGTTTGGATGAGGATATCGACATTGTCTTCGATGAGCCACTCGCTGAACGTCAGCGGACTTTTCAACACCGGTGCAGGGCTTGCGCCATGAGCCGGCATATCCACGGCGATCACCTGTTTGACGACATGCTTGAGTGAACCGTCGGCGAAGATGGCTTTTGCCAGCGGTTCGAACATTGAGCCGACCTCCGTCAGACCATGTACACAAAGCACGGTCACATGCCCCTTCGAGGCGTGGGGATTACGGTACTCCCCCGCATGAATGTCGACACCGCCGGTCATCCGCACGGTGGCATGAAAGAAAAGGTTTTCATCGGGTGCGGCGATCGCGCAAACCGCCCCGATCCCTCAAAAACCAAAAAAAAGACCACTCCGCCCACGCGTTTGACCATTGTCGACCTCCTGGATTCATTATGAAAAATTCAAAAGAAAAGTATTACAAACGAATTCAATAGGTATGCCATCCAGAGTCGTCTCGCTATCTCTTTAATCTTTTTACCATTTCTATTATTTAGTTGGAGAAAAGGCGCCAAACTGAGACAGATGTGTTTTTTCCGGTTGAGAGCAGATGAGACTGGCCGAAACAAAGGTGATACACTTTCTTCCCGGTTTGGACGGCAAAGACAATCAAAGCGTCTCATCCTTCCGGATGAAGATACTGGTCTTTTCCGATGGTGCGCCGTCCATACGCGATGACCCCTTTCGGGCAGTGATGGAAGCAAGCCAGACACATCGTGCATCGATGCCGCCAAGTGGGAGGGTCACCGGAGGACTCGATATTGCCGACCGGACAGATGCGCGCACAAAGACCACAGCCGATGCATTCCGCGCTGGTCCAAAATGGGCGATCATCCACTAAAAAGCGCTGAAAAAACGGCTGGATGAGATATGTTTTCACCCGGGGCCACACCCCTTCAATCACATCATAGACCCCTCGGGTTCTCTTTGAAATGAGGTCGTTGATTTTCCGTATCCGGTCAGGAGCCTGCTTGAGCTTTTCCTCCCGCCTCTTTGGCCTATCCACATGAAAGCCGGGCAGGCAGACATACGTGTTGGGCATACGGATGGAAAACGCGCTGTCGAGACGCCAGCCCCGGCGTTCAATGATTTTTTGGAAGACTTGACGGGTTCGTCCCACATCGTCGCCGCAGGTCAAAATCAAGAAAAGATACTGCCCGTGATAATTTCCAAGGTTCAGGTCCCCGATGAAATCGCAGACGATTTTCGGGGGCGCCCAGGCATAGACGGGGAAGAAGAATCCGATTTTTTCATCGTCGTGAAGCTCAAACACCCCTTTGCGCTTCACGATGTCCGGGATGAAGACCAATCGTTCCTTCTGAATCGCCGCCACCTGACGCGCCGCCCAGCGCGTATTGCCGCAACCTGAAAAATAAAAAATCATGTCTCCCCCATCAACACCAGATAACCAAGTCGGCGTCGGCCGACGCTCGACCACCCCACCGATGATCAGGCCTTGCCATACTTCACGGCGATCAGTTCGGCGGCGATAGCCACGGCGATTTCAGCGGGCGTTTGAGCGCCGATGTCCAGACCGATGGGGCTTCGAACGCGTGCGAGGTCTTCCTTGGCGGCCCCCCGGTCCAGCAAAGACGCGTAAATGAGATCCCGCTTGCGCCGGCTGGCGATCATGCCGATATAGCCCGCCGGTGTCGCCAGGGCCGCGTCCAGCGCGTCGCGGTCCGTCAAGTGGCTGTGCGTGGCGATGACGACGGCATCGGCTGTCGTGATGTCCGACTGCTTCAACGCTTGGGCATACGACGCGCAAACCACGATGTCTTGAGCCTCGGGGAAACGGTCCGGGCAGGCGAACTCAGACCGATCGTCGATGATGACCGTTTGCAAGCCCGTCATCGCGCAGACGGCGGCAAGCGCCTGTCCGACATGGCCTGCGCCCACGATGAAAACCCTTCGGGGCGGATGGATCGGCTGGACGAGACAACGCCCCGCCCCTTCCCGCAACACAACCGGTTTGTCCGTCGAGAGGCTCTTTTTCAGCCAAACCCCATCACGAAAAGGATCACAAAGATCCCCACCGTCTTTTCCGTTTTCCATCCAAAGTCCATGTCCCGTCACCCATTCCCCCCGGGCGGTCTCAAGAAACGACGTGAGAAGATATCCGCTTCTGCCCGCCTGCAGGGCCTCGACGGCCCGCTGAAAAATGCCGACGTGACTCGGACGCCCCCCATCCAGGACATCGACAAGGATCTCCATACGGCCCCCGCAGACCATGGTGTTTTCAGCCAATGTCTTTGCGTTCAAATCAAAGGCCAAAAGGCGCGCTTTTCCGTCTTGCAAAGCCTGGATCGCTTCTTTGCGCGTCTTGGCCTCCAGCCACCCGCCGCCGATGGTGCCGCGCAGGATCCCATCGTCGGCCACCGCCATCGTCGCTCCCGGTTCGCGCGGTCCGGACCCCGTCCGGGACACCACCGTGGCGAGCGCCAGCCGTTTTCCCTGGGCCAACCGATCTGCGATGAATTGAACCATCTCTCTTTCCCCCCGCGTAAACGAATGCGTTGAAAGTTCTCCTGCCCCTGTGCTATAGCACCCCACAGCCGTATATCATAGAAACGGACCCAAGAACATGTCGGGAGGGATTCGGCCCGAACCGGGTGTTCTGAAACCACCGGATGACGAACCGAACCCCTTCGAAAAGGACCGCCCATCACGGCTCCACGCGGCTCTGATCGACCCGACACGACCCAACCGAGGATCGGCTCCGACGGATTGACGACGCATGAATTCAATCATCCCTGAAATCGGCAGACCTTTTGCGCGACCGGATGCAAAAGACAAGGTGACCGGCAAGGAAAAATTCGCCATCGATTTTTACGGCGAAAATCTTTTGTGGGCGGGCGTCAAGCGCGCCGGTATCGCACACGGCCGCATTCGAAAAATCGATCTCGACGCGGCCGCGAAACTCTCCGGCGTCATAAAAATTCTCACCGGCGCGGACGTCCCGGGTCCCAACCGCCAGGGCATTGTCCACAAGGATCAGCCGGTGCTCGTCGCCGACAAAGTCCGTTATTCAGGGGATGCCGTGGCGCTGGTGATCGCTCAAGACAAAGAAACGCTCAAAAAAGCCCTCCATCTGATTCAGGTCGATTACGACCTCCTACCCGCGGTCTTCGACGTGGACGACGCCCTTGCCCCCGACGCCCCTTTGGTCCACGAGGACCATCCCGGCGGCAATGTGTTGTTGAAAGCCACGATCCAGGCGGGTCAGGGGGAAGCCGCTCTCTCGACTTGCGATGTCGTCCTGGAAGAGACGTTTGAAGTCCCCATGCAGGCGCATGCCTTCCTGGAGACGGAAAACGGCGTGGCCTACCAAGAACCGGGCGGGCGCGTCACCCTGATCGTGTCGACCCAGGCGCCGTTTCGCGACAGATGGGAGGTCAGTTTCGCATTGGGACTGGAGATGGACCAGGTGCGCGTGGTGAGCCCTTACTTGGGCGGCGCCTTCGGCGGCAAAGACGGCGCCACTGTGCAGTGCTTGCTCGCGCTCGCGGCGATACATGCCGGCGGCCGGCCGGTCAAGATGGTCTGGGATCGAGAAGAACATTTTGCCGCCGGTTACAAGCGTCATGCCGCGCGCCTGCACTACCGGCTCGGGGCCAAATCGGACGGAACCCTCGAGGCGCTCCATTGCCGTCTCCATTACAACACAGGCGCTTACGCGCATCTGGGCGGAGAGGTCATGGCGCTGGGGATGGAACATGCCGGCGGCCCCTATCGTATCCCCCATGCCCTGATCGAAGGTTTTTGCGTCTACACCAACACGCCCATCGCCGGCGCGATGCGCGGATTCGGCGTGGTGCAGGTGAGTTTCGCCTTTGAAGGGATGATGGATCGCCTGGCGGAAAGACTGGGGATGGATCCGCTTGTCCTGCGTCAAAAAAACGTGATCCGTCGCGGTGATCGTCATTTGTCCGGCGTGACGATGACGCAGTCCACGGGGATCACCGATTGTCTGGCGACGATCCAAGCGCATCCGCTTTGGCAAAGCCGTAAGCGATGGAAGCGAGAAGCCGGTCCCTTCAAAAAACGCGGCGTCGG
Organism: uncultured Smithella sp.; assembly: GCA_964589235.1. Taxonomy (GTDB): domain Bacteria; phylum Desulfobacterota; class Syntrophia; order Syntrophales; family Smithellaceae; genus UBA8904. Next base: position 4,324 of record CAZPTW010000074.1, read on the forward strand.
CGTCGCCGCCGTTTGGAACGCCATGGGCTACGGACGCGGCCTACCGGATTCGGCCATCGCCAAAATTGAACTGACGCCGGCGGGCAAAATCCTCATCTACAACGGGGTCGTCGATATGGGCCAGGGCAACACCACGGCGTTCGTGCAAATCGCCGGACAAGTGCTTGGGCAAGAAGAAGAGACCATCGACCTGGTTCAACCCGACACGGATCGGACGCTGCCATCGGGTTCTTCATCCGCCAGCCGCACGACCTACACGTTCGGAAACGCCCTCATCAAAGCCTGCGAAGAACTTCGTCGCAAAATCCTCGGCCGCGCGGCGATCATGCTTTTGGCCGATACCCTCGACCATCTCGAGCTTCTGCCGGGCCGCGTTCGCGATCTTCAATCGGGCCGAGAGCTCGCCCTTTCCACCATCGCATCGATGATGCCGGCGGAAGACCGGATTTGCACAAGCCAGTTTCTCATGTCCGTGGCCCGCGACCGAATCGACACCGGGTTGGAATTCCGCATCGGTTTCCCCCATTTGATTTTTTCCTATGCCGCGCATCTGGCCGCCATCGAAGTCGATGAACTCACCGGCGCGATCGATGTCACATCTTATGCCGCGGCCACGGAGGCAGGACACATTCTGAATCCCCAGACGTTCGAGCAGCAGATGCAAGGCGCGATCGCCCAGGGTATCGGCTACGCGCTCTACGAGGAAGTGGTCACCGATCAGGGTCTGCTTCGCACACCGGATTTCACCACCTATCACATCCCCGGGGCGAAGGACCTCCCGGACATCGATTCCCAAGCCGTCACCTCTTGGGAACCATCCGGGCCGTTCGGCATGAAGGGCGCGGGCGAAGTCGGCGTCAACGGGCCGCTGCCGGCCATCGCCGCGGCCCTGGCCGATGCCTGCGGCATCCGCGCGACACGCTCTCCACTCACCCCCGAGCGTGTCCTTTCGGCGCTTGACGGCTTCAAAACGAATCCCCATGGAGGGCGGTCATGAACCTTCGTTTTTCCCTCAACGGAAATCTCGTCTCTCTGGACGTTCCGGCGGATCGTCGGGCAGTGGATGTCCTGCGCGAAGATCTGGGGCTGACCGGCACCAAGGAGGGCTGCGGCGCGGGCGAATGCGGCGCCTGCTCCATTTTGGTGGATGGCGAGCAGAAACTCTCCTGCCTGATGTTGGCCATCCAGCTTGACGGCCGAGAGGTGGTGACGATCGAAGGCCTCGGCCAGGCAAACCAACGGCATCCTCTGCAAGACGCTTTCATCCGGCAGGGGGCCGTTCAGTGTGGATTTTGCACCCCCGGCATGATCGTGGCCGCCGAAGCGCTTTTACGGCGGATCCCCAGTCCGACGCGCGCCGACATCCGGGAGGGACTCTCCGGAAATCTCTGCCGCTGCACGGGCTACCAAAAAATCGTCGACGCGGTCGAAGCCGTCGCCAAGATGCGGGAGGGCGATCCATGAGAGAGGTTTATCTTCCCGCATCGCTTGACGACCTGTGGCGCTGCCTCGATGATCATCCAAATGCGGTGTTCTTTGCCGGGGGAACGGATCTCTTCGTCAAGACGCGGGCGGGAAAAGTCGACGCGCCGGTTTTCATCGGGTTGGAACGGATCGCCGAACTCAAGGGTATCCGCGAAGACGCAGGCAACATCCGCATCGGCGCAGTCACCACACACAGCAACCTTCTCAGCCATCCGGCCGTCGCGCACCATCTGCCGGTTCTGAAACAGGCCCTCCTCACACTGGGATCGCCGCCTATCCGGACCATGGGCACCCTCGGCGGAAACCTCTGCAGCGCCTCTCCCGCCGGGGATACGTTGCCGCCGTTATATGTCCTTCGGGCATGGGTCGAAACGGTTTCGGCCTCCGAGACGCGTCTCATTCCGATTGTCGATTTCATTTCCGGACCGGGCCAAACCCGACTCAAGCCCGGTGAAATTGTGGCGGCAATCCACGTTCAGAAACCCGCGGGCGTTTATCTTCACCATTTTGAAAAAGTCGGGCAACGCAAATCCATGGCTTGCGCCGTCGCAAGCCTTGCCGCCCTCATTGGGCTCACGTCGACCGGCATCATCACGGAGGCCCGTCTGGCCTGGGGCAGCGTAGGCCCCAAGGTGGTGACAAGCCCCGAGCTTGAAGCCTGGCTGATCGGGAAAACACTTTCCCGAGAAACACTCAGCGCCGCCGCCGCGATCGCTTCGCGCGCCGTCTGTCCGATCGACGACATCCGGGCATCGGCCGAGTACCGCCGGTTCGTCTCCGGGCGACTGCTTATGCGTCTCTTGACCCTGGTCGAATCATCGGACGCCGTTCCGACGTCCTCTGCCGACCCGCAGAGAACCCCCTGAGCAACCTTACGGACTTATCGGATACCGCACCGCAAAGCACTCAGCAATCCCGTCGGATTGGAAATGAACATGGAGTGAACCGCGTCTTCGGCGACCACCGCGTGGTACCGACTCAGACGATGATTGCTGGGAATCCCCGTCAGATATGTATACAAGCCGGGTTGATCGACAATCGGCGCCAAAACATCCTGGCTGAAACCCAAAACGGTCAGAGCCGTTCCGTTTTTCCATTCAAAGGCCTTTTCCCTCGCGTAGGGCCGGTTGATACCATAAGCCCCCAGCGCGCCGACCAGCTGCAAGAGCGTGTTTCGGGGTTCCGGGCCCATCCAACCATTGGCGGTGCAGGTCTCAAAGCTCGGCGTGCCGGGCACCAAAGCCCCTGTCAGCGTATTGAATCCCCCGCTCATCCCGCATAGATAGACAGGCAGACTGAAGATGGAGCCCAAAACGGGATCATCGACAAAGGTCACAGGAGTGCTGGTGGGGTATTGCGTCCACTGGGCGCCGTAAGCCGGAACCGCCGCCATCAAGACCGCACTCAAGACACCAAGTTTCGCGAGGCTCGATCCCTTCGACAAGAGGTATTCCTGAGCACCCTGAATGGCAAGCCCTCCCATGCTGTGGCCGATGACCACCTGTGGCCCCTTGCCCTGATCGCGCAACCGGTCGATCACCTGAATCAATACGCTGATATTGTCATCAATAAGCAAATCCCCGAATTTCAAGGAACCAGGCAACGTCGGGAAGCTGCTCAGGCCGTGACCGACCATATCGATCGCGATCACCCTTTTGACGACGTGTTTCAGGACCGGATCGGCATAGATGGCCGCAATGAGCGGCTCATACATGGAGCCGACTTCCGTCAAGCCGTGAACCGCCAGGACCGTCAGCACACCATGGTGGGGTTGGGGATTTTTGTAGACGCCCGCGTGAATCTTCGCGGAGCCCGTCGACCGAAGCGTCACATCGAGATAGAGATGCTCATTTGCCGCGGCATGGGCCAAATGCGTCGACGCGATCACAAGAAACGCCGACACCCAAAACAACATGAAACCCTGCAAACGTTTTGACATGAACAAATCCTCCTTGCGGAAATGAAATGGCTTACGCTTTGCCACAAAGAGAGGCAATCCTCATGCCAGCTTCCTAAAACCTTGCATCTCCTGAATAAACCTGGATAAATTCAAATCAGCCCCACGGATTGAACCACCCAGCCGGGCACATCTGTTCCAACGTCGGACATCTGAGACAAAATCAAAACCCCGACCATCGATCTATTTGTTTTGACTTGGCCTTCAGATCGACCGATCGTCTCAGGCATTCCCGGCGCAGACGGATGATCGACCCGCCGTCGGACAGACGCCGGATTTGCCCTGTCGCCGATTGGAAGCAGGCAGGCTGAGGTTTTGAGAGGCAAGCGCGTTATTTTTCCCTGAGACGGCGGAAATTCGGTTTTCGTTTTTCCAAAAAAGCCGTCATCGCTTCCTTTTTTTCCGGCGTGTCGGCCAGCCGGTCCATGGCGTCATGTTCCATCCGCAGGGCCGCCTCGACCCCCGCCCGATTCGCCGCTTTCAAACATCGTTTGGTTTCGCGAAGGGAAATCAAGGGCCACTGGGCGATCTCGGCGGCTTTGGCCATGGCGGCGGTCAGGAGGTCGTCGTCTTTCCACTTGCGCGCGGCAATGCCCAACGCCACGGCCTGGTCCGCGTCGACCCATTCCGTGGTCATCAAAAGCTCCGCCGCCCGCTGCGGCCCGATCAACGCCTGGAGCATGTAACTGCTTGCAAACTCCGGGGCCATCGCCAAGCTGTTAAACGGAAGACGCAGTCGCAGAGTCTCGCCGACATACACGACATCACAATGGAAGAGCATCGTCGCGCCGCCGCCTACCGCAACCCCCTTGGCCGCAGCAACCAACGGCTTGTCGAAATCGACGACCGCGCGCTCGAGGATTCGGTAATTCAAGAGCGCGCCGGGCAAGCGGGCGTCCTTGAGATCCTGCCCCGCTGAAAAATCCGACCCCGCGCCGGTGACCACCACCACCGTCACATCGTCATCGGCTCTCGCGGCGTCGAGTTCGGCGGCCAAGGTCTTCCACTGGTCCGAGTTAAACGCGTTTTTCTTGTCCGGACGGTTCAGCGTCAGAAGCAAAATACCATCTTTCATTTCCTTGAGAACTGTTTCGCTCATCATCCCCCTCTTTGTTCATCGAATCGTTTCCAAAATCGTCTTCATCTCTTTGACTGAAAGAACAGCCGGGCTGTTCTTGCAATCCGCCATCGCCAGCACGGCTTCCATGTCCGGGGCGGTCAAGCCGAACCCGGAAAGCCGCGGAAGCTTGATCCATTGCGACCATTGAAAAAGAACATCCAAAAACCGTTTGCAACCGTCTGTATCGTCGCCGGAGGGCTTGCCGCTCAAAATCCGGCCGACCTCGGCAAAACGTCTTCGCGCCGCCCTGTTTTCATCTTTCAGCACTTTTTGAACCACGAAGGTCATGGTCGGGAACAAAAGCTTTCCACAAGCCACACCGTGCGGGACAGGGCACACCCCCCCGAGAGGTCCCGCCAGGCCGTGCACGACGCCAAGCCCGTTGCGATCAAGCGCAATGCCCGACACCAGCGCCGCGTACGACATCTTTTCGCGCAAATCCAGATTCTTGCCCTGATCGTCGGTCAGCGGCAGCAGACTGTCTCGAGCAAGGGTCAGCGCCTTAAGAATCAGCCGGTCGATGGCGGGATCCGTTTTCGTGGACGTATAGGCTTCAATCAATTGCGATACGGCGTCCAAACCGGAGCTTGCGGTGATGGGCGGAGGCACGGAAAGGGTCAATGTGGGATCCACGATGGCGATGTCCGGCCGATAGGCCTCGTGGCGGAGTGATTTTTTATACCCTTCTTTCCGGTTACAGACGACGGCATTTCGCGTGGCTTCACTTCCCGTTCCGGCGGTCGTCGGCACGGCGATCAAAGGGATTTTCGCCCCGGAGGGGGTTCGGGTACCGACCCCTTCCAAGTAGTCTCTGACGGATCCTTCTTGAACCAGCATGGCCGAGACGGCTTTTCCGCAATCGATCACACTGCCGCCGCCGATGGCGGCGACCCCATCGACCTTCACAGCGCGGTATTCATGGACGATGGCATCGATGGCATCCGCCGTCGGCTCGCCTTGAACGGCGATGGCCTGGTACGAAAGCCCCGTCCGATGGAGCGCCCGGCCAAGTATCGTCCAGCGGCCCGTCGCCGCGAACGACC
>CAZPTW010000075.1:0-9918 GCA_964589235.1 uncultured Smithella sp.
ATTTGGAGAGTTCGCACTTCTTGCGGTTTTTCCACGCCCCCATGTGATAGGCGTAACTCGCCAAAAGGGGAAGCGCCGTCGTGGCTTCCGCGTACACCATCTGCTCACAACTGGAATCCACCTTGCCCCAGGAATTGGCTTCTTTCAAAGTCGAGCTGGAACAGGCGCCGTCACGGACATCGGCCACCGTGATTTGCACGGCGTATTTATGCATGGGCACCTCATACCCCAATATTTCAGCACAGACGACGGTATCCTGGGCAAAGTTTTTTGGAACGCCGCCGCCGATCATCAAAAGCCCGGTCGTGCCGGCGTGAATTTTAATCTGCGTCAGTTCGCGGAAGTCCGCCACGGAATCGATGGAGAGATGATTGTCAGGACGCTCCACTTGGTGCAGCACCAATCCGAATCCGGCGGAACTGTCTGAAAACGCCGGACAGAAAATGGGGACATCGTTTTCGTAGGCCGCCTGGACCAAAGAATTCTTCTTTTTGGCGTGTTGGACCAGATACTTGCCCATTTCCGCGATGAATTCGCGCGATGAATAGGGCCTGGGTTCGAGGGAATCGGCGATCTTCTTGACGGTCCTGTCGCAGCATTGCAAATCGTCCTCACTGATGTAGGTATCATAGATGCGGTCGATATAGAGACTCCGCAGCAGCTTATCGTCCACAAACGGGGTCCCCTGATAGTGCCTGAAACCCAACGCCTCAAAAAAATCCATGTCGACGATCGATGCGCCCGTCGCCACGACGGCATCCACCATGTTGTTCTTCACCAAGTCGACATACACTTGCATGCACCCGGCGGCGCTTGTGGACCCGGCCAGTGTCAAGATCACGGCGCACTTTTTATCTTTGAGCATCCGGTTGTAGATCTCGGCGGCATTGGCCAAATCGCGCGCGGAAAAAGACATTTTTTTCATGGCTTCGATCATGTCGACGGCGTTGATCGCCTTGATGTCGATGTGCTCAACCACTTTCTTCAACAAATCTTTCTTCTTCATGAACTCTCCAATCCTCATTATATGATCGTTATTGATTTTGCGGTTCTTAAATCAGAGCGTATAAAAAGTCAATTGTTAAGCCATTCGGCCTCCGCATCCCTTCTCCGAACAAATTTTTCTTAGATTTTTACTCGATCTGCGATATAGAACGCCACAAATGAAACGTCCAGGTCCTCAGATATGATGATGGATACTTTCACGCTGGCTGCAACCAGCTTTATTATTGCTCTTTCCCTCTTCATCACCGGGAAAAAAGACCGTTTGAAAGTGTCTTTTTCGGCTTTTTGCCTGGCAATATTCATCGCGCAGACGGCTCATTTTGTCCAAAAACTCTCCGCGCGCGATTTTTGGAGCGCTGTCGAACACATCGGCATTCTGGCCATCTCCCCCCTCGCCGTACGGTTTTTTTTGCACCTGACCCACCGCAAGTCCTATCTCTCGCAAGGATCGGTGGCTTTGACGACCGCCCTCAGCGCCACGGGAATTATTTTGCAATTTTCACCACTTAGCGCCTGGCCTCATTTCCGGCTCGCGCTTCTGACTTACACCTTCACGGTCCTGGCTGTCTGTTATTTCGCCCTTTTGGGACATGTCTGGAAGCTACCAGCCGGCACGGAAAAACGCAGACTTCGTTATCTTTTGGTCGCTTGTCCGGCGGCCGTCACAGTTTGCGGCGCAGATCTCTTGGGCTATCTGGGGTATCACTTCCCCCCGATCACAGGCATGGTTTTGGCCGCGCTTCTGTATCTGATTCTCTTGATCGTCGCCTATCCCCAAATCTCTGAACTCCATGATTTCCTGGCCCGAGCCCTGGTCATTTTCGTAAGCACGCTCACCGGTGTTCTGATCTTCTATGTCGTGGCTTTTTTTTTCAGCCCGAATCTGCCTTCGCTCAACAGCGTCATCATGGCGTCCTTTCTGATCGTCATCGCCGTCACACCGATCAAAATGATCCTCAAAATCATCTTCAGCGCCCTTTATCCGGAAAGCAAAAACGTCTTCACCTCCCTCTTCGAATTCGATGAAAAACTGGAACGCGAAAAAGCCCTGATGCTTTCGGAAATGGCGCCGGTGATCGCCCACGAAATCCGCAATCCGTTGGGATCCATCAAAGGGGCGGCCCAAGTGCTTCTTTCAGACGCTTCTTTGGAGGAACACCGCCGGCTTTTAGGCGTCATCATCGAGGAAGTCAACCGTTTGAACGGTGTGGTCCATCAATTTCTCGACTACGCGCGCCCGCACGCCGGCAACATTCACGCGCAGGACATCCATGCCATCGTGCTGAAGGCCGTTTCCATCATTTCCGCCAACCAGCTATCCAGTGACATCCGAATCGTCCATGACTTGCAAGACAATCTCCCGCCCGTTTTGGTGGACGACCGGCAAATCCTACAAGTCATCCTCAATATCCTTTTAAACGCTCTGGAAGCGATGCCGCAAGGCGGAACCCTCTCGATCAAAACATCCCGGGTCAACACGGAAGCAGGCGAGGCGGTGGGCATAACAATTCGGGACACGGGATGCGGCATGACACCCGATCAGATGAAAAATATCTTCAAGCCTTTTTATACCACTAAAGAACGAGGCGTCGGCTTGGGCCTGTCGATCTGCGAACGTATCGTCAAGGAGCACGGGGGCGTCATCCGCGTTAAATCCATTCCCGGTCAAGGCAGTCTGTTTTTCATCCGTCTTCCCATCAGTGAGAAAATTTGAAACAAACCGCCTTGATTTAATCGGCAAGTTCTAATAATTGGAAGCCATGGATAGAATATTAATCGTCGATGATGAACTGAACATGCGGTTGGTGCTCGCCGCAATGCTGAAACGGGAAGGCTACGATGTGGCATCGGCCGCAGATGGCGTGGAAGCGATGCAACTGTTGAAATCCACCCCCGTCGCCGCTGTTGTCACCGATCTGAAAATGCCGAAAATCGACGGCATGCAGCTGCTCGACCTTGTGTCGCGAAATTATCCCGACATCCCCGTCATCATCATCACGGCCCATGGGACGGTGGCCACCGCCGTGGAAGCTCTCAAAAAAGGGGCATTGGACTACATCACCAAACCGTTTGAACTCGAAGAGATGAAAAGCGTCATCGCGAAGGCGATCAGGACGCGCAATCTCAAAGCCAATGAATTGCTTGCGCCGCCGGAAGACATCGAGCCCACCGGCATCATCGGGTCGAGCCGATCCATTCGCGACATCTTCGAGGCCGTCCAACGCGTCGCGCCGACGACCACCACCATCTTGATCACCGGGGAGACAGGAACCGGCAAGGAACTTGTGGCGGAAGCCATTCACCGAAACTCGCCGCGCAAAAACAACCCCTTGATCAAAATCAATTGCGCGGCGATCGCCGAGACCTTGATCGAAAGCGAGCTGTTCGGATATGAAAAAGGGGCCTTCACGGGGGCGGCCATCTCCAAACCCGGGAAATTCGAACTCGCCCATAAAGGGACATTGTTTCTGGACGAAGTGGGAGAGATCCCCCGCGATATGCAGGTGAAATTGCTGCGCGTCCTGCAGGAACAGGAATTTGAACGGGTCGGCGGTTTGAAGACCATCAAAGTCGATGTTCGCTTCATCGCCGCGACCAATCGGAATCTCCAACAGAGCGTTCAAGAAGGATCTTTTCGCGAAGATCTCTACTACCGGCTCAACGTCTTTCCCATCCGCGTCCCTCCCTTAAGGGAGCGCGTCGACGACATCCCCCCGCTGGTCGATTTTTTTATCGAAAAGTTCAATAAAAAATTATCCTGCCATGTCACCGGTGTGGACGACGCGGTTCGAGAGATGTTGTTGCGGCACCGTTGGCCCGGCAACGTCCGCGAACTGGAAAACTTGATTGAGCGCATGATGCTCATGGCCAAAACCCCCATACTCACCTTGGATGAACTGCCGCCGGAATTTCAGAAAAACCTCGAACAAGACGAGGGGCAAAACGCCAAAGAGGATAAAACCCGCTTCAAGGATTTCGTGCGTTCCCACATGGAAAACGTCGAAAAGCAGATGATCATCAAATGCCTTGAAGACTCCGAAGGCAACGTCACGAAAGCCGCCAAGCAACTGGGCTTGAGCCGCAAAGGCCTGCAGTTGAAAATGATCAAGTACAATCTAAGGAAATGAAAGCCGGTTAAGCGCTTGCCTTCTCCTGGGAGGGGAACAGATAATTGTCCGTCTCCAGATAGGGGAAAATCTGTTTGAAGGCCGCAACCACCTGCGGATCGAAATGGGTGCCGGAATTGGCCAATATCTCCTGCTTGGCCTGAATCGTGCTGAAGGCTTTGCGATAAGGCCGATCGGTCGTCAGCGCATCATACACATCGGCGACCGCGATAATCCTGGCGCCCAGGGGAATGTCATCCTGAGCCGCTTTATAATAACCACTGCCGTCGTATTTTTCATGATGATGCAAGATGATCGGAAGAATATCCCCTACGGTTTCCCCCAACGGTTCGAGCATGTTGACCGCGAGCCACGTGTGTTGCCGTATTTTCATTTTTTCCTGCGTGGTCAGCGCCGTCACTTTTTGCAGCACCGTCTCGCTCACACCGACTTTCCCCAAATCATGGAGAAGCGCAGCCACCCGGATATTTTCCACTTCAAACGGACTGAGCTTCATTTGACGGGCGATCAGCTCCGCGATCTTGGAAACCCGATGCGAATGGCTCTGCGTGTAATTGTCCGCCGACTCAATGACCAAGGACAGCATTTCGATGATTCCACTGTACGTTCTCTGCAGTTCCTTGCGGGATTCCTCCTTTTTATCATAGAGGATCCCCATGCAGTATCCCGTAAACATCAAAAAAACGGCCCAAGTCATCAAATCGAGCCACTTAAAAACGTTGGCATTCGGACCGGGATAAGAGGCAAAGCTATGGGGTGAAAAATAAGCCAAAAACCCGATAATCAAAACCGACACGGTGGCGGACACAACCGCATAACGCTTCCCGAAGAAATAGGCCCCAAGCAAGACCGGAATGTAGAAGATGTTCAAAAAGGCCCTTTGGTTGATGACGAAGAAATAAATGAAAGCCGCAATGGCCACCAACAGAAGGATGATAACGAGCTCTTTATCCACATTGAAATGATTTTTGATGAGTGTTTTGTTCACATAAACTCCATTTCATATAAACAACAACAAAAAGGTCATCCGATGAACGTTTCGGATACTTTATACGCGTCTTTCAAAAAGCGCGCAACACCCAGTTTTTCCAAACCATCGGACTTGGAGAGAGAAGGCGCCCCGATGTCCGAGGGTCATGCCCGCCGACCCCGTGACAAACCGGGGCCGATCTCAGCCCCTAGAGGCGTCCTTCCGCTTTGAGTTTGTCCAAAAGACGGCGAATCTCCGGCATGGCCGCCGTGGCCGCTTTTTCACCTTCAAAAATCGCTTGATTGAACTTTTCCATTTCCGTCGACCCGATGTCTTTCACATTCGGCCGAATGACGACATCAGCGTTTTTCAACTGGGCCGAAATGTTCCGCATATACATGATATCCACGGTCTTCCCCACCGTGTCCATCACGCCGCTGGGCGCTGTTTTGGCCAAACCGCCTGAAATATCCACGGCGATGACCACATCCGCCCCGTAGCGGCGCGCGACATCGACGGCGACGGCACTCACCAGTCCGCCGTCGACATAGGTATCATTGCCGATCTTGACGGGCTGGAACACCCCTGGAACGCTGCAACTGGCGCGCACGGCGAGTCCGGTGTTTCCTCTCCCGAAAACCATCTCCTCGCCGGTGGCGGCGTTGGTCGCCACCGCCATAAAGGGGATCTTGAGTTTCTCGATCGGCGTGTAATTCAAGGTCACATTGATGAAATTTTCAAGTTTTTCCCCTTTGATGAGACCGCCTTTCCAGACCTTCCAATCATAATCTATCACCTTGTCCCGCTCCATCTTCATGGCGATGTCCTGCAACTCAAACGCCGTTTTGCCCGACGCATAGAGGCTGCCCACCAGACTACCGGCACTCGTTCCGACAACCATGTGAACAGGCACTTTCTGCGCCTCCAGCACCTTCAGAACACCGATGTGCGCAAACCCCTTGGAGGCGCCGGCCCCCAAGACAACGGCGATTTTCGCGGGTTTGGGGGGAGGTGCGGTCGAAGTCGATACGCACGCGTCGATCATCGCCCCCCAGCACAAAAACAAGATGAAACACACGATTTGACGGACCAACACTCTGTTCATCGATCTTACGTGTCCTTTCGCGGTTTTCTATTTCTGGAACGCGGCCGTCTCTTTTTACCGTTGGGCTTGCTCCCCCCCTCTTTCCCGGCGTCGATTGCGGGTTGTTCGGGCGGAGCGTGCAAGGACTGCTGATAATAGTCGTCGAGCAACATCACCATCAGCGACAGCCCCTCCTCGGATTGCGCGAGGTTCCTCGCCAAGGATGTAAACCGTCCCATGCGCTCCAATTGAAGATTGTCCCTCGCCCGTAGACGACCTTCCAGAAGCGCGGTGACGCGCTCGCCAACCACTCGCTCCAGCTCCTCGTCGTCAGGCAGAGACCTCTCTTCCATGCGAATATTGTAATATCTGGCGATGCTCTGCAACTTGAATTTTTCCATTTCGGCCACCAGGGAGATCGCCACACCGCCGGATCCCATTCTGCCGGTCCGTCCCGCACGGTGGATGTAAGCTTCCGGGTCCTCCGGCGGCTCATACTGAATCACATGGGAAAGATCGGGGATATCGATGCCACGCGCCGCCACATCGGTGGCCACCAGAAAACGCAAAGCGCCCCGGCGCACACGCGCCATGACTTTCTCTCTTGCGCTTTGGGACAAATCGGAACTTAGCTCATCCGCGTCGTAGCCGAACCGCTTTAAAACAACGGACAGATAATGCACGGTGTCTTTCGTGTTGCAGAAAATGATGGCCGACGCCGGATTTTCCACTTCGATGATCCGCACCAGCGACCTTTCCTTGCGCATACCCGGCACCACATAATAAACATGCTCGATCTCGGCGATATGGACCTGGTTGCCGCTTAAGCTCAGCAATTGCGGCCGGCGAAGAAACTGATCGGCCAACCGAATCACCTGCGGCGGGAACGTGGCGGAAAACATGCTGCTTGCCACCCTTCCCGTGGGGATATATTTGCGGATTTTCACCATGTCGGGATAAAACCCCATCGACAACATCCGATCGGCTTCGTCGAAAATCAGAATTCTCAAGGCGTCGAGCGAAAGGGTGCTTTTCAACAAATGATCGAGGATGCGGCCGGGCGTCCCGACGACCAACTGCGCCCCGCCGCGAAACGCTTCGAGTTGCGCATGATATCCCACCCCTCCATAAACGACGGCGGTTTTCAACGCAGTGCCCCCCGTTAGGATCTCGGCTTCTTTGGAGACCTGCAAGGCCAGTTCACGTGTCGGGACCAACACCAGCGCCTGCGCGGCGTTTTGCGAAAGATCCACTTTTTGGATGATTGGTAAAAGGTAAGCGCCGGTTTTGCCGCTGCCGGTTCGTGACTGGATCATCACATCGCGGCCCGCCAATAAATAGGGAATCGATTTGGCCTGGACGGGTGCCAGGCTGCTCCAGCCCGCGCGTGCGCATGCGGCTTGAAGTTCGGGGGTTAAATCTTCCAGACGGATGTCCACAAGCTCCTCGGTCGAGGGAGCATCCATCCCTTCTTGGGGAATCGTATCATTCATACCAAACCTTTCCTTGAAAAAATATTTACTGAAATCATTTAGTTCAGCAGAGATCAGGAATCAAGGAAAAACTTTCCCCTATGCCCCCGATTTTTCGGGCCACAAATTTCCTCGCAAAAAAATCGAGGATATTTCCTGTAAGCGGCTTTTTTTGCCTCAGACATCAATGTTACGGAAAGCGGATCATAAGCGAGAATCGTTGCCTGATGAAAGGCCTTCCGGAAGTCGGGTCATCTTGGGGCGTCTTATTTCCGTTATATTTCTTGACGCAAACGGATCGAGCCGCTTGAACGGTTTTGTGAAATTATTTTTATGGCTTGTGAGACGATCCAGAGCCTCTGATGCATTGATGAGGTGTTTTCGGGATATCGCGCTTTTTGATGGTTTTCGTTCCGCTGCGTTCTTTTTCAATGAGCGTGACAGGGCCATGGAAAAAGTCGCAAGACATGCCATTCGTTACGACAGCGGTCGTTCATGCGGAAAACGGCTTTGAGAGGGTCTAATTCCCGATGCCTCAGTCACCGGTAAGGATCCTCTTATTCAATGCGCGCATGGTCGTCTTTGCGATAGACTCCGATACGGTCATGCCGCATAGGATACTTCAGGTTTTTAAGATGGGAAAGCGGATGATCATCGAGGAACCCGCCGCTTTCGTGGGGATCGACGCCCGAAAAGACGTCTCCTCCTTCGGGAACATTTATTCGAGGCTCTTCGAAGACAATTTACAGATTGACTTGATGTGTTGATTTTTTTATAATTCAGCGCGTTATAGCGGTGGAGTATTGATTCAAGATCCGAAACCTAGATAATCGTCGGGGGCAAACCATGAAGATTTTAGTTGCATTCTTGGGAGATTTGGAGGTCAGCAAATTGGTCTTGGAATTGGCCAAAAAACATGCTCGAGCGTTTGGCGCGACGCTCTACGTTGCCACATCCTTGGAAAAAGTGTCTGAACGGGAAAAAATGGATTTGGACAAGGTGGAAAAGCAATTGGCAGCCGTCAAGAAAGCGTTGGAAGCCGAAGGGATCAACTGCGAAACGCACATTCTGGTTCGCGGCGTGACGCCCGGTGAAGACATCGTCGAATTTGCGGTGGACAACAAGATCGATGAAATCATCCTCGGCATCGAGAAAAAATCCAAAGTCGGAAAATTGTTTTTTGGGTCCAACGCTCAGTACATTATCCTCGAAGCTCCCTGCCCCGTGGTTTCCGTGAAGTAATCGAGTGGAAAATCAAAGAAGGCTTGCCCCGCGAGGGGCAAGCCTTCTTTTTGTCTATGACCGAGCTTTTATTTCTTGCGTTTGGCCAGTTCTTCCGCTCTCAACTCCTTGCGTAAGACTTTCCCGACCGTGGATTTGGGCAGTTCCTTGCGGAATTCGATTTCAGACGGCAGTTTATAGGTGGCGAGTTTTTTCTTGCCGTATTCGATCAATTCTTCCGCTGTGGCCGTTTCGCCCTCTTTCAAAACGACGAACAGTTTCACGTTTTCACCGCGCTTGGCGTCGGGGACGCCGATCGCGCAGGCCTCCAGGATTTTGGGATGTTCATAGTAAACTTCGTCGACGTCTCTGGGATAGATATTGAATCCGCCGGAGATGATCATGTCTTTCTTTCGATCGACGATATAAAAATAGCCGTCTTCATCCATGGTGGCGATGTCGCCTGTGTAGCACCATCCGTTTCTCAGCAGGTTGGCCGTTTCTTCCGGTTTGTTGAGGTAGCCTTTGGTGACTTGCGGTCCGCGGATGATCAATTCGCCTGGCTCTCCGACAGGAACGTCTTTTTCCCCCGTTTCCAGATCGACGATGCGGCATTCCGTGTCGGAAATCGGAAGACCGATCGAGCCGATTTTGCGAACCCCTTCAAAGGGATTGGTGTGTGTCACGGGTGTGGTTTCCGTCATACCGAATCCCTCGACGATCACCGCGCCGGTGGCTTTTTCGAAATCATGGATCACTTCCACGGGCAGTGGCGCGCTGCCTGAAAAGAACCCTTTGAAACAGGTCAGGTCGATGGTCTTGAACTCGGGATGGTTGAGCATACCGATATACATCGTGGGAACCAACGCGGCGAAATTCGGTTTGTATTTCCTGATGGCCTGCAGCAGGGGTTCCGGTTGGGGTTTGGGAATGAGAATGTCGCCCCATCCCATGTAAACGGAAAAGTTCATGGCACAGGACATGCCGAAGACGTGAAAGAAGGGCAAGGCGCCCAGATTGTCATGATGGGTGTTGGCG
>CAZPTW010000076.1:0-9803 GCA_964589235.1 uncultured Smithella sp.
TTCCATCAGCTGGATCGACAGCTACACCGAATATCTCGCCGACATTGAAGATTGGTGGAAAACCTTGCAGCCGCAATGGCTTGCCGCGCGCAACGACGCCATGACGATTCTGCTGGAGGATCACCGCCTGGAACAGGTGGTGAAATTGGTGGGCACGGACGCGCTGCCACCGACCCAGCAGTACATTCTTTTTTGCGCGGAGACGATCAAAAACGCCTTCTTGCAACAAAGCGCCTTCGATCCCGAAGACAAATTCTGCAGTCCGGAAAAACAAATCAAACTCCTCGAGGCATTACTTACCCTGTTCAAGCAGGGGATGAAACAAGTGCAGGCGGGCCGAAGCGTCAAAGAGATCGCCGCGCTCGATGTGGTCTCCGAAATCGTCCGGCTCAAATCCGAAATTCCCAACCGGCATCTTGAAAAAATCGATGACTACATCAAGCGGCTCGAGCGGGCCCTTTCATCTCAACCGGCGGAGGAATGAAGATGGGTTATGAAATCGACTATACGAATATCTCCAGTATCGCCGGTCCGCTCATTTTCGTCGACGGCGTCAAAGGCGTGGGTCTGGGGGACATCGTGGAGATCCGCGACGCCTCCGGCGGGCTCCGCGTCGGACAAACCCTGGAAGTGGATGAAACACGCGCCGCCGTTCAGGTTTTTGAAGGAACCCGCGGCCTTTCCGTTCAGGGCACCCGGGTGACTTTTGTGGGTCGGGCGCTTGAAATTCCCGTGGATCGGGCCATGCTGGGCCGTGTCTTCGACGGCCTGGGCCGTCCCATCGACGGCGCCCCGCAAGTCACCTGTGATCGGACAAGTAACGTCAACGGCCTGCCCATCAATCCCTGGAGCCGCGAGTACCCGCGCGACTTCATTCAAACCGGCATTTCCGCCATCGACGGGATGAATACGCTGATCCGTGGACAAAAGCTTCCCATCTTTTCAGGAAGCGGGATGCCGCACAACCGGATCGCCGCGCAGATCGCGAGGCAGGCCAAGATCCTTACCGCCTCGGAAGAATTCACCGTCATCTTCGCCGCCATGGGCGTCAAATTCGACGTCGCGCGGTTTTTTATCGATTCACTGGAGGAATCCGGCGTTCTGACCCATTCGGCCATCTTTTTGAGTCTGGCGGACGCTCCGTCGATCGAACGCCTGGTGACGCCACGCTCGGCGCTGACGCTGGCCGAACACCTGGCCTTTGAAGAAGGCATGCACGTCTTGGTCATCCTCACCGACATGACCAATTACTGTGAAGCGCTTCGGGAACTCTCCAGTTCGCGCGGCGAAATTCCCTCCCGCAAAGGATATCCCGGATACCTTTACAGCGACTTGGCCTCCGTGTATGAACGCGCCGGGCGTCTCAAAGGAGGCCGGGGGTCCATCACACAGGTGCCGATCCTCACCATGCCCAGCGACGACATCTCTCATCCGGTGCCGGATCTAACCGGCTATATCACCGAGGGACAAATCGTTCTGGAACGGGCCCTTTTCAATAGAGGCGTCTATCCCCCCATCGCGGGTCTGCCCTCTCTGTCCCGGCTGATGAAGGATGGCATCGGAGAGGGACGGACCCGGAAAGATCACGGCCAGGTGGCCGCTCAGCTTTTCGCTTCTTATGCCAAAGTCAAGCGAATCCGCGCGCTCGCCGCTATCGTGGGAGAGGAGGAACTCTCCGAACTGGATAAAATTTACCTGAAATTCGGCGTCTCTTTTGAGGAGAAGTTCCTAAGCCAGGGGGACGAAGAGAACCGTTCCATCGAACAAACATTGGACATCGGCTGGCGGATGTTGTCTTTGCTTCCCAAAGAGGAACTCTACCGTATCAACCGCGAAGACATCGCCCGCTACTATGTGCCGGAGACAATGAATCCATCGCGCACATAGAAAACGACCGCGACCGATTCCGCGGTTTTCAAAGGAGGAAATGACGTGCCCAAGATCGAACTCCCGCCGACGAAATCGTCCCTTCGCAAGCTCAAGGAAGATCTCTCTTTCGCGTATGAGGGCTACGACTTACTCAACCAGAAACGGGAAATTCTCGCCATGGAAATTGTGCGAAGAATCGGGGTATTGAAAACCGTCGAGGCCGATTTCCAGAGGGCTCTTCACGACCTCTACAGCGCCTACCGCGTCGCGGCCGTCGACATCGGCGCGGAGACGATCACCCTCCAAAGCGCGATCGAACCCAGAAGTTATTACTTGCATCTCGATGTTGTCAAATTCATGGGGTTGAAGCTTCTGCATCTCCGCATCGCGATGAAACATCCCCGGGCGCCGGCAACGCTTGCACAGACCTCCGCCCGATACGATGAGGCACGGAATATATCCCGTCAGACGCTTTCGCTGCTCGTTCAATACGCCACCATGACCAAATCGATTATTTTGCTGTCCCGGGAGTTGAAAAAAGTCCAGCGCCGGGTCAACGCGTTGGACAAAATTTTCATCCCCCAGCACGAAGAAGCCCAAAAATACATTTCCGACCGTCTCGACGAAATGGAGCGCGAAGAAGTTTTCGTGAAAAAACTCATCCACGACCGTAAGACACGGTGAGCCGCGCTCCCACCACCGGGGCTCTTTAAAAAAGAGGGCGCGACAAATTTGCGTCTTTCGGTGTATTGCGCAGGCCTTTCAAATCGGGCGAATCAATATGGGTTAAAAATAAACGTCAAGGAGGCAAAATGACCCCCGCAACGCAGCAAGCTCTCATCGGATTACGCGATTTGACCACCTTGCAGTGGTATGTGATTCCGCTTTTGGCGATCGTCTTTTACATTTACACCCGTGAAATCCAGGAGGCCCGAAAAACCAAGGACTGGAATGCGGTGCTCGCCGGTCTGACCATTTTCGGCGCCGATTTTTTCAATGAAACTTGGAACGGCTGGGTGATGTATCTCACCCAACGATCGGCGGTCTGGACCGCTCCCGGCCCGACGGCGTTTCGGACGCTGGTGGGGTGGAATATTGAAATCATGTTTATGTTCACGCTCTTGGGAATCGTTTACTATCGCACGCTGTCGGAGAGTCGAAACGAGAGGATTCTCGGTGTGCCCGAAAAATGGTTCTGGGCCGTCGCCTATAGCGTTCTTTGCGTTTTTGTCGAATGCCTGCTCAATCTCGGCGGCCATCTGGTGTGGGAATATCGGTACTGGCGACTGTCCTTTGAAGGCGTCTGGTTGATCTTTCTTTTCGGTTATTTCCAATTTTTTTTCTGGGCCGCCTGCGTCATCGGGTTTAAGACCTGGAAGACCAAACTGACAACCGTTGGCATCCTCTACGCCGTGCCGATCGTCATGAACATTTTGGCTTTCGGCGTTTTCAACTGGCGTTACTGATTCGCGGGTTTGAGGCCGCTTCAGACCACGTAGACGTTGTTGTTTTTTCATGGGTCATTCGCGATCAAATTTTCGGGAAGCCCGACCGACCCCTTTCATGGGGAAAACAGTTCCAATGGAGACGTTCAGGCGGAGGTTGACATCAAAAACCGATCTCCCTGTCCGAGCTGAAACCGCCTCGGGTTTCGTCGGGGACCGCGGTCGATCGATCCTTTGAACAACGGTTTTTCCTAGGGTGTTTCAGGGGCAAAAGCCATCTCCAAAGCCTGATCAATCATCGTATGCATTCGTTTTGATCCTCGGGCGTTTTGAGGATGACGCCCTTTTCGGTATCAGCCCAAAGCCCCTGGACCAGGAAAAATTCCATTCCTTCCTTGATGTTATCCCCATCGATCGCGGATCGGCTGAAGTTTCTTTTGTGAAATCATGCTAAAGTAGTATTTACAAAGCCCCCTGCCTCTTGTAGGTTGATCTCAAATTTCTTTGAGGGCTTGATTGAGCCTCCTTCGATGATTACGGATTTGGGAGGAATCCAAATGTCTTGATGACCAACAAGTCTTGATGAACCAGCGAAGCCACCCCTGGGCAATCCCCTGCGACACCGATATCGGCCGGGGGAAGGATTCGATGGGATGGGGAAGTAGAATGCAGATCCCAAAACACCTCTTGATTTGTTCCCTTTTAAGTGCCGCTTTTTTTTGTTTCATTTTTACCTCGCCGGTCTTTTCGGAATTCAAGAAAGTCAACAACTGTGAACTGGCCAAGGTCAAAGCGTCGGTGATCGGGGAACTCTATGCGAATCGGTGTTTTTCATCGGCGGGGGAAGAGATCGCATGTCCGGCGGATATTCTTCTGGATTGCGCGGAAACGCCGGATGATGATCAGCAATGGCTCAACACCTTGCATGCGTTTTTGGAAGCGAACCCGCCGGCGGCGGGCGGCGCCTCCGGCGTCGTCGCTCCTTTGCCCGGCCTGACATCGGGACTTTTCTTGAGAACCATTTTGGATCCGACGAATGAAAACACGCTCCAGCCGCAAAACTTCATTTTCCTTTCCGTCTTGTTTCCCGGGTTGACGATTGAAAGCGGAACGTCCAGCGGACAGTATGGACCGGCCGGGGCAAATTACGTGAGACTGGGGTTGGGTTCTGTGGAAGGATCGCTCGACGCCAGGGATATTCTCGTCACGTCGACGCCGGTGAATGACCCCAGTCCGCAGATTCTCGGGTCCCTCTATGTCAGTTCCATGGACATGAAATTCCGTGAAAACAGTTTCGTGACCATGTACGTCCTCAACAGCCAAGACGGTGTCGGTGTCAATGTCGATGTGGCCCTGGACCGAATCGGCATCCAGACCCTGTCCTGGGGAGACGCGGACGGCGTCGGCGGCACCTCGGCGGCCGGTTATGTCGGGTTGAGAGACACGGCCGTCACCGGTGTCACAGCGTATGGCTCGCTCGGCATCAAGGCCGACACCGTCGGAACAGATCAAAATATCGGCAATATGCCTGTCGGCACGCGATACAATCACATCGCCATGGCGGATCTGGCCGTCGGCATGGAAACGTTGGATTCAACCGTGGCCGTCGGCAACCGAAAAGACTTCTCCGACCGAACATTCATTCTCGGAAGCCTCTACATGAAAAACCTCCAAATGAACATGAACGGCTATTTAAACCTCTACACGCTGGAAGGGCGAGACCTGACGGGAATCGATCTGGAGGTGGCGATTCCGCGTTTGACGGTGGATACCCTTTCCTGGGGAGACTCAGACGGCACGCCGGATGCGCCCTTCATGGGCGGTGTGGGATTGAGAAACCTCTCCATCGAGCAGTTGAAGATCGCAGGCCAAGCGGCCATTGAAATGCGCAGGGTTCAGGCAGGCGACACGGGAATCAATCCCCTGCCTGTCGGAACGGCTCTGGTCAATATCGGTCTGACCCAAGTGAGTTTGAGTATGGAGTCCCTGGACGCCGACGTGGGCCTGGGGGATCGCAAGGACAATCTCAATCAAATTCTCGGCTCCATTTACCTGGGCGGATTGAAAACGGTGATCGACGGCGGCGTGTCCATCCATACACCGACACCTTCCACCCAGGGTGCCGTTTTTGACCTCGATTTGCGTTTCCCATTGTTTTCATTGGAAACCTTGTCCTGGGGGAATATGGGCCAACCCGGCGGGACAATGACAGCCGGTTATGTCGGTTTCAAGGATTTCACCATCGGTGGATTGACCGTCACCGGCCCGATCTCCCTGAATGTCGCGACCCAAACGGTCCCCCCCTCTTCGATGATGAGCGCCAGTTTTGTCCGCCTCTCTTTTGGGACCCCGGACGCGGCCATGACGTCCGCGCCATCAAAAGGCAACTTCTTCATCGGCATGACATCTTTGAAAACGGATATCGTTCTGGATAAAGTCAAAACCCTCAACAGTTCCTCAAAAGGGGTGCTGGGATCCTTCTACATGGGCAATGTCGCCATGAGCATCAACGGCTGGGTGGATATCGGGGCTCATTGACGGTCAAGCGCTTTGCCTGCCTTTCCGATTGGTTCGGGCAACCGTCCGTTTTTCCATCGATTGACGGGATTTAAAAGCGGCGAAAGCGCGCTGGCGGCGGCTTCGGGAACTTTGAGTTGGCGAAGAATCCGCAGGGAGACCCGCCGGGAGAGATCCCGGTTTTTTCGGAGAAAGAAATACGCCATATTGACGAAGAGATCTCTAGGGAAAATCCCCTTGATGTCCGTGAAACCGACGTGTCGAAATCCGTCCCGGATGAGGGTGGCGCAATTGCGGGTGAACGGATTGAAATCGGCGTAATAGCCTGGGCGGCGACGGTTGGGAGGGGCGCTCCGAACGATGTCGAGTTGCTCGTGGAGAAAGCGTGATAATTCCGGGACATCCAATCCGTCGATCCTCAGCACATGGATGGTCCGCATGAACAGCCGTCCGAATTTGTCATGATAGGGTTTGCCGGGATCCGCGCCGCCGTCGCGGCCCGTTTCAGGATCAGGGGCGAACTCCCCCAACGCCGGCCGGAAAAAATATTCCTCCGGCGAGAGCGCCTCGTTTTCATTGATCTTATGTGAGAAGTTGAAGACTTCGTGGTTGACGTTGACGGCCAGATGCCCCAAAAGCGACGCCGGATACTTGACCAGCCGTTCATTGAAATACACTTCGACAAAGGGCGCGGGCGACGCCGGCTCATCGGGCCATAAAAGGAGGATCGGCCGCCCGGTGTCATAATCTCGTTGCGGCAGACGGCGAGCCAAGACCGGCTTGCCACTGAAGTGCAGGACGTATCCGCTCCAAATCCTCTCATCCTCGAGCCATTTTCTTTGATCCTCACCCAGCAGAAACGTCTTGCCCTCTTCCTCTGTCAGAATTCCTCTGTAGATGATTCCACTGGTCATTTTCTTTTCCAGAACACCCGGGAGAGGGTATAAAATCGAAACTATTTCCGACGTTTTTCGGTGCGCCGGCGATAGACCGCAACCCCCGCGGCGATGAGGACCGCGACGGCACAGACCCAACCGATGACATCCCCCCACAAGGCATAGATCGTGCGGCCCTGCAGGAGAGACACAACGCCCGTCAGGGTTTCCGGGGTCCACTGGCCCGTCCGCCGCTCGACGCGCCCCACCGGGTCGACGATGGCGGAAATACCCGTCGGGGTGGAGCGCACCAAGAACCTCCGGTGTTCGATCGCCCGGAAACTGGCCAGGGCCAAATGCTCCATCGGCTCGACGGTATCCCCATACCAGGAATCGTCGGTCAAATTGAACATCACCTCGGGGATCCGGCCCTCGCGTCCACCCTGCATCAGCAGCCGGATGTGCGAAGGGAAAATGTCTTCATAGCAGATGTTGATGGACACCGGAGATCCGTTGAATATCACCGGCTCGATGTTGTCACCCGCCTCGAATCGGCTGGAATAAGGCGACCAGGAGTAAAGGACGGGGAAAAGATCGCCGAAAGGAATATATTCACCGAACGGTACCAGGACCATCTTGTCATACGTTCCGATGATCCGTCCATCCGCCCCGGCGAAGACCGCGCTGTTGAAAAAACGCGGCTCGCCCAAACCCTCGGCACGCACGACGGCCCCAAAAAGCACCGGCACCCCTAGCCGCCCCAACACTTCCGGCGGAATAATCCCCTCGCGTCGGGACAGCGAAACCGACAGCACATTTTCCGGCCATACCAAGAGATCGACTTTGTTGTTCAAAAGGAGTTTCCGCGACATCTCCTGATGCTCCCTAAGAAATCGTTCGCGATCCGCATGTTTTTCCCCGCGGCCGAGGTTGGTCTGCACCAGGCCGACTGTGAGTTTACCGGCCGACACCGTGTTTCGATCCACCTGTTGCACGCGAACGACCCCATAGACCACCACCGCCGCCATCACACAGGCGAAAACCACCACGGGGCGCCAACTCAAAGACTGGTTGGCCAGCCTTCGCTCGAGAAGGGAATAAAGAAATGCATTGATATACACCACCAGGAAAGACAGACCCAAGACACCGGTGACATCCGCTATCTGCGTCAGGTAGATGAGCGGATATTGGCTTGCGCCCAAAGAGTTGGGAAACACCTGGGGCCAAAATTTCTCAAGAGCCGTCCAAAGGATCGGCGAGACCCACATCACGCTCCAGCCGGTGTTGGAAACGATCATCCTCGTCCCCCACGCCCAAATCGCCATCAGCATGCCGATTGCCGCGGCCAGAAGAATCAGACCCAAAACCGCGGGCATTAACGTCATTCCCGCGAATTCCTGAAACATATAAACGATCCAGTAAAAACCGCCGGCATGGCCGACGAGCCCCGCCGCCCAGCCGAGCCAAAAGGCCCGGCGCGGTCTCTGGTCGCCAATGGCCCAGAGAAGGGGAATCAGAAAGATCCATTCCAGATAAAACCGGTCGAATCCGGCGTAGCCTAAAAAGCCCAAAACACCGCTCAACACTACCGCCCCCCAAAGCCACAGGCCGGACATGCTCTTGAAATGCACCATCGCCGTTTTACCCCTTTTCGAGAAACTGCGGCATCATACAAATTTCCATGGACAATGCAACAAAAAAGCCGCCTTCCGTCAGCCGTCAAAGATTTTGATTTTGGTTTGAAAAAAATCAACCGCTACGGTATAGTGCCTCATCTCGTAATAAAAAAGAACCCGTTTTGATGGCTATGTTCAGAAAGGATCGTTCCTTCACTCCACAGAAGATGTTTCACGTGCTTTTCGGCGTCCTTTTGGTGCCTTGGCTTGCCTTGGCGTCCCCCTCCGTCGACCCGTCCCCCTCCTGCGATCAAGAAGGCGCAAACGACCGAATGCGCAAGGAAGTGCTTTCCGTGCACAACAGATACCGGGCGGAGCTGGATCTTCCTCCCCTGGTTTGGTCGGAAACCCTCGAAGCCCATGCCTCCGCGTGGGCGAATTTCTTGGCTCAAAGAGGCGGGGTGCTCTGCCATAGTCAATACCCCGGTGAAGGGGAAAATCTCTGGAAGGGAACCGCAAACCACTACTCTTACGCCCAGAAAGTGGAATATTGGGCCAGCAAAAAGAAATTTTTCAAAAACGGGGTTTTCCCTCATGTCAGCAAAACGGGAAGCTGGTCGGATGTCGGACATTACTCCCAGATGATCTGGCGCAAAACGACCCAAGTGGGATGTGCCAAGGCGACGACCGGGGATCAGGATATCTTTGTCTGTCGCTATGCCCCTCCCGGAAACATCCTGACCCGCAAGGTCGATGATTGAGCGGGTCATCCGACGAAAACACCCAGGATTTTCCTCACAGGCTTTTCAAATCAACGAAAAAGATCAAGCACGCCTTGTGTCCGGATGCATCGATACCCTCTTTGGGGTTTTTCCAAGCGCCGCGGACGCCCCATCCATCTCCGGCGGGCATTTGATCGTGAGGGGCGGGAATTCGTCTTTTTCAGGCTCACCCATCCGATGGACTCCCTCTGAAAGCCTCCACCGTCCGAGCGAGCCAGTCGATCCAATCGGTGATGCCCTGCCCTGTCTTGCACGACACCTCGAAAATTTTCATCCGCGGATTCAAGGCCAAAGCCCGCTTGCGCAAGACCTGGACGTCGAAATCGCTCAAAGAAAGATAATCCATCTTGTTGACGAGCAGCACGTCACAGATGGAAAACATCAAGGGATATTTGAGCGGTTTGTCGTCTCCTTCGGGGACACTCAAGATCATGACGTTTTGATGGGCGCCCGTGTCGAATTCCGCGGGACAAACCAGGTTGCCGACATTTTCGATGATCACCACATCCAAACCGACCGTCGGCAACGCCTCAAGTCCCTGGGCGACCATCGAGGCATCCAAATGGCAGAATCCCCCGGTTTTAAGCTGCACGGCCGGGACACCCAGAGCGGCGACTTTCACGGCATCCACCGTGGATTCGATGTCCGCCTCGATGACCCCGATTTTCAGACGGTCTTTCAGATGCGCAAGGGTCTGAA
>CAZPTW010000077.1:0-9667 GCA_964589235.1 uncultured Smithella sp.
TGTCATGCGCCGTCATGGCCACAATGGGAATGTGTCTCCATGCGGGATTTTCCTTGATTGCCGCCGTCGTCTCCAAGCCGCTCATCGCCGGCATTTGCACATCCATCAAAATAAGGTCATAGGATGATTTTTCCAGCAGGTCCAAGGCCTCCCGGCCGTTTTGGGCGATATCCACATCGATTCCCAACGTCGTCAGTATTTCCCGCGTCAGTTCTTGGTTGATGACGTTATCTTCGACAAACAAAATTTTGGATCTTTTCAGAAGGGATAGTGACTTCTGACCAATCGGTTTTGACGATGGATCCAAGACAGGGGAGGGGAGTCTTGCCGGCGCATGATGGCGGGTGGAAGGACGGCAACGCTCAAGTTTGATCGTGAAATAGAATGTGCTGCCTTGCCCAGGTTGGCTTTCCACCTGAATCTTGCCGCCCATCATTTCCACGAGATGCTTGGAGATGGCCAATCCCAATCCCGTCCCGCCGAATCTCCTCGTCATCGACGAATCGGCTTGAGAAAAAGGTTTGAAAAGTTTGGAGACATGTTCCGCCGTCATGCCGATCCCGGTGTCTTTCACGGAAAACATCAACAGACAATGGTCGATGTTCAATTCGACGGGTTCAACGCTGATCATGACAAAACCCGTCTGCGTGAATTTGATCGCGTTATTGGCGAGGTTGAGTAAAATTTGGGTCAGCCGGTAAGGATCGCCGACGAGATCGTTGGGAACACCGGGATGGATGGAAACCAAAAAGCGGATGTTTTTTTCTTGTGCTCGGAGAGAAACGATCTCTGAGGCGCTTTCAATGACTTCATCGAGCTTGAAATCCACAGATTCCATTTCCAGACGATCCGCTTCGATTTTTGAAAAGTCCAGAATGTCATTGATCAGATGCAGTAAATTTTGAGACGACTTGGCGATGGTTTCTAAATAAGACCTGATTTTGGGCGATAAATCATGCTGGAGCGCCAAATGGGTGAAGCCGATAATGGCATTCATGGGGGTTCTGATTTCATGACTGATGTTGGCGAGAAACTCATTTTTGGACTGAGCTGTTTTTTCGGCGGCCTCTTTGGCGATGCGCAACTCTTCCATCCGTTTTTTTTCTGTGATGTCGCGCACGATGCCTTCGTAATAGAGGATTTCTCCGTTTGAGTTGCGAATCAGATGCGCGTCGATCAGAGTCATAATGGGAGTGCCGTCCTTGCGCCGAGCCAGGTATTCAAAATCTTTCACGATTCCAAATTCCTTCATCAGGGCGACGAACTCATCCCGCCGTCTTGGATTGGAATAGATTTCAGCCGAGGAATTCTGAAAAGAATCGATCAATTCCTGCGATGAACTGTAACCGAGCATTTGGGCCATGGCGGGATTGACTCGCAGGGGGCGTCCGTCCCGGGCAATTTGGAAGATGCCCTCGGTGGCGTTGTTGAAAATGGAGCGGTATTGGGCTTCCGCATCCCGTACGGCCATCTGAGAGGATTGCAACTCGAGATAACGGGCTTTATTTTGGGCCACCATTTTTTCAATGGCTGTTTTGAGATTCGTGACCTCTTTGGCGGGAGTGATATAGGGCATGTAAATCTTTTCATGATCGTCTGAGGAGCTGACTTTGACGGCGTAGTCCTCGATGATTTTGAGAGGGGTGATCACCGTTTTTTTGAGGGCGAAAAACAAGACGGAAAGCAAGATCGTATTGAAAAAAAGAAGATAAACCCCTCCCCAGACCACAGCCTCCTTCAGATCGTCCTGGATGAAGCGAAGCGTTATGTAGGCGTCCAATTCGCCGATGACTCGCCCGCCGTAGGAAATGGGGACTTTTTTGTGCATGAGCTCCGGGCCGGATATATGTTGCGTCGCGGGAACGACCCGCCAGTTGTGATCTCGGGTGAACGCGGCGATCACTTTGGTTTGATCCTTGATGACGATGGCATAGAGATTTTTGTCGTGCATGAAACTTTCTATGATTTTTTGGAGGTCTTCTTTGTTCGACACCGAAAGATGCTGATTGACGCTCAGAGCCATTTGATTGGACATCGTTTCTAGATTGGTCTGAAGATTTTTTTTGGTTTTTTGGTATTCGGTGTAATAGCTGAGCATCCCGTGAGCGACCATCATGACGGTCGCCGACACCACCAGCGTGATAATGATGATGGTTTGAAGGGATCTTGATTTTTGGGTGTTCTCGGACGAGATGCTGCTCATTGCGTTACAGCTATCCTGTGTCGCTATTCTTATGCCGTTTGCGCTGATCCATCCGTGAACGTTTGGGCATGTTTCCTTCCTTGATATCCCTCTCAAGGGGGTCATCGGTTTTGTCGATATCCCACCTGCGGCCTTGAAAAAAATTAATCAAAAGGAATGTTGAATACTTGGATGTATTATATAGGGAAATTCTTTATTTGTGTCAATGCAAAACATCGAAAGTCGAACAGGAGGATGACAAAGGGTCTTTCGGGATATCCAAGCCGGTAAACGAGCCGCTCAGCTGTCCACAGGCGGCGAGGATGTCGCCGCCGCGACTGGCCCGAAGGATTGTGGTGAAATGGTGATTGAGTAAAACTTGCTGAAAGTCGTGCACTTCTTTTGTCGTGGGGGCCTTCAAAGAGGACCCGGGGAATTCGTTGAAAACGATCAGGTTGAGTTTGCAGCGCAGGGGTTTCAAGAGTCTGGCCAATTGTTCCGCGTCAGCCACTGAACAGTTGACACCGCCGATCAGAATGTATTCGAAGGTGAGCATGCGTCTTCCAGGCATGGGGTAGTTCTTACAGGCGTCCAGCAGCGTTTCGAGGGGATATGTTTTATTGACGGGCATCAGAAGGCTGCGGGTTTTGTTGTTCGGCGCGTTGAGTGAGACGGCGAGATTGATACAGATGTCTTTCCCCAGTCGAAGAATCTGTGGGGCGAGCCCGCATGTGGATACGGTGATCTTACGGCAGGAAAATCCCATGCCGAAATCGCTGGTCAAAATTTTGATGGCTCCGAGGGTGTGGTCGTAATTGGCCAGGGGTTCACCCATTCCCATCATGACGATGTTTTTGATTTGGGGCCCCTCAGGCGTCTCGAACGTCATCGCGAGCATTTGGCCCACGATTTCAGACGGTTTGAGATTTCTCTTCAACCCTTGTCGGGCGGTGAAACAAAACTTGCAGCCCATCGCACATCCGGCCTGTGTCGATACACAAAGGGTCCAGTGGTTCTTCCCGGGAATGAGGACGCTTTCAATGAAGTGTCCGTCTTCAAGTTCGAAAAGAGCCTTTTTCGTTCCGTCTTGGGACTGTTGAATTTTAACGATCCGCGGCCTGGCGATGCGCGCGATCGAAGAGAGTTTTTCCCGAAAATCCTTGGAAAGCGTTGTCATGCATGAAAAAGACGTCGCGCCCGATTGATGCAGCCATTTCATGATCTGTCTGGCGCGGTATTTTTCCTTGCCATGAGAGGAGATGAAGGATTCCATCTCCTCGAGCGTGAAATCAAGCAAATTGGGAAGTAACTCAGCCATGGATTTTTTGATGCAATCTTGCCGCGATGGCGTCGATAAATCCTTCCGTGTTGACTTTTTTGTTGTCGGCGCGCTTTTCGGCCAAAAGCAAGAGATCACCGGTCATGATGCCGGATTCCACCGTTTCCAGCGCGGCGGCTTCGAGCTTGTCTGCAAAGTCGACCACCTCCGGCGTACCGTCCATTTCACCGCGCTTGCGCAAGCCGCCCGTCCAGGCAAAAATCAAGGCCATGGAATTGGAGGATGTCTCCTCCCCTTTGAGATATTTGTAATAATGTTTCTGGACCGTCCCATGCGCGGCCTCGTACTCGTACCATCCGTTGGGAGAGACCAAGACCGATGTCATCATGGCGAGCGATCCACAGGCGGAGGCGATCATGTCCGACATGACGTCACCGTCATAATTTTTCAACGCCCATAAAAGTCCGCCCTCCGTTTTCATGATGCGCGCCACCGCATCATCAATCAACGTGAAGAAGTATTCGATTCCCGCTTTGGCGAATCGGTCTTTCCAGTTCTGTTCATATTCGCGATCGAAAATCTCCCTGAATCCCGCGTCGTAAATTTTTGAGATCGTGTCCTTGGTTGAAAACCAAACGTCTATCTTTTCCGAAAGCGCATAGGTAAAGCAGGCGCGCGCGAAGCTCACAATGGACTGCTCCAGATTGGAATTGATCTGGACAATGCCGGCGGACGGGAAGATTCTTGCCACGGCGGTTTGCGGGGCGCCGCCGTCATCCGGCGTAAAAACGACTTCCAGCTTGCCTGCTTGAGGGATCTTCAGTTCAAAATTATCGTACACGTCGCCGTAAGCGTGGCGGCCGATGGTAATCGGTTTTTTCCAGCTCACGACCCCCGGTTTGATGTTGTCCACCAGAATGGGTTTTCGAAACACGGTGCCGTCCAACATGGCTCGGATCGTTCCGTTGGGGCTTTTCCATGCTTTTTTCAAATGGTACTCCCGGACGCGGTCTTCGTTGGGGGTGATGGTCGCGCATTTGATGCCGACGCCGAATTTCATGATCGCGCGGGCGGCATCGGACGTCACTTGGTCATCGGTGTCGTCGCGGTGTTTGATATGGAGATCGTAATAGTCGATATCGATATCCAGATAGGGGAAAATCAGTTTGTCTTTGACCATCCGCCACATGATGCGGGTCATTTCGTCGCCGTCCATTTCGACGACGGTTGTTTTTACCTTAATTTTTGATGTCATGAAAGATGCTCCTTGTTTCATTACTTTGGCCTGCGGACATTGAGCGCGCCGCCGGCCAGGATGATTCCTTTTTGCCTTGCCGAAAGGTTGAAATGGACTTTAAACGATCGTCCTTTCGTTTGATTGTAAACGATGGGATCGGTCCCTGTCTGGACAGCCTCGCGAATGAGAGGAATTTCAAGATGGTCGTCCGGATCCACCCTATCGTAATCGTTTTCAGAGATGAATGTTAGAGGGAGTATGCCGAAATTGACAAGATTTGCGGTGTGAATTCTCTCGAACGATTTGGCCAAGACCACACGGACCCCCAAATACATCGGGCAGATCGCCGCGTGTTCGCGCGAAGAGCCTTGGCCGTAAGAGAGCCCCCCCACAATGATATTGTGCCACCCCTCCTCCCTGAAACGCATGGCGCGGCGGGAAAAATCCGCGTCCACGTTTTCAAAAACAAATTCGGCGTATTTGGGGATGTTGGATCGATATTTCATCCGCGCGCCTGCCGGGATGATATGATCCGTCGTGATTTTGTCACCGACTTTGATTGTCACCTTGCCGGTGATGGTTTCAGGTAAAGGCGTATTGGACGGTGGGGCACCGATATTCGGACCTCTGAAAATGTCGGCGGTTGGGGAGGCTTCCGGTTTCAAGATCAAACTGTCATCGATCACGAGGGTTTCCGGCATGTCGACCCGTGGGTATTCCATGGGCAAAGTCCTGGGGTCGGTGAATCGCCCCGTTATGACGGCGGCCGCGGCCGTTTCGGGACTCACGAGATAGACGTCGGCATTCATGGTTCCTGATCGCCCTAAGAAATTGCGGTTCGATGTCCGCAGGGAGACGCCGCCGGAGGATGGGCTTTGACTGTTGCCGATGCAAAATCCGCAGGCGTTTTCCATAAGCCTTGCCCCGGAAGCGATCAAATCCGCGAGGTATCCATCGCGGGCAAGGTTTTGCAGCACTTGACGTGAGCCAGGCGCGAGGATGAAGCTGACATTGGGATGGGCGACCTTTCCTTTGAGGATTTTGGCCACCGTGACCAAATCCTTATAAGACGAATTGGTGCAACTCCCCAAACAGACTTGATGAACGGCGATTTCTCCGATGCTGGCAACCGTGGCAATATGGTCTGGACTGTGGGGTTTTGCCGTCAAGGGCTCGATGGCGGACAGGTCGATTTCGACGATTTGGGCGTACTCGGCATCCGCATCAGGCAACAGTCGGCAAAAATCGGATTCCCTCCATTGAGACCGTAAGAAAGCCCTCGTGTTTTCATCGCTGGGGAAAATCGATGTCGTGACGCCGCATTCCGCCCCCATGTTCGCAATGGTCGCCCGTTCGGGGACGGATAGCGTTTGAACGCCGGGGCCCCCGTATTCGAATATTTTCCCCACATTGCCCTTCGTCGTAAAGATATCCAAGACCTTCAAAATCACGTCTTTTGCGGAAACCCAGGGGCGAAGTTTTCCAGTCAGATGAATTTTCACGACGGACGGGCATGTCAAATAAAAAGGCTCCCCCGCCATGGCCAATGCCACGTCGAGTCCGCCGGCGCCGATGGCGATCATTCCCAGCGCGCCGCAGGTGGGCGTGTGGCTGTCCGAGCCGATCAAGGTCTTTCCCGGTTTGCCGAAGCGTTCGAGATGGACTTGGTGGCAGATGCCGTTTCCCGCGCGTGACAGCACGATACCAAATTTTTGGGCGACGCTTTGCAAATAGCGGTGATCATCGGCATTTTCGAACCCGATTTGAATCGTGTTGTGATCGATATAACTTGCGGATAATTCCGTTTGAACCTTCGGCATGTTCATGGCTTCAAACTGCAAATACGCCATCGTGCCGGTGGCATCTTGAGTGAGCGTTTGGTCTATCCGGATTCCGATTTCCTCCCCGGGGATGAGTTTCCCGGAAACCAGATGATCGGCAAGTATCTTTTCGACGATATTTTTCCTCATCTTCTCCTTTTTCCTTGAAGTGGTGTCATCAATCCTTTGGCAGTAAGATAATCGCGATTCTTCTGTTTTTTGCGCGTCCCTCAGGGGTTTCGTTGTCCGCAATCGGTTGATATTCGCCGAAGGCGGTGGCGGAAAGAATCGCGGGATCGATGCCTTGATCTTGGAGGTATCGGGTGACATTCAGGGCACGGGCTGCGGAGAGCTCCCAGTTGGTTGGATATTTTTTGGCCAGCTTGCTTGTGATCTGGACATTGTCCGTGTGCCCTTCGACACGAATGTTTTTATCCTTGACGTTTTTGAGGATCTCAACAACCCTGTTCAAAACTTCCAGACCTTCTTTTTTCACTTTCGCCTCGCCGGATGCGAACAAAATTTTATCGACCACGTCCATGGTCAACTTTCCTTTGAGTTCTTTAATCGTGATCTGGCCTTGGGCGATTTCGCTTTTCATTTGCTTGACCAGTTCCTGATAGGTTTTGCTTTTGTTTTCAACTTCTTGAGATTCTTTCTTGGCCTGGGACAGGCTCTCCTTGAGTCTTTCGATGTCCGCTTGGAGGCCGGCGATGTTTTTGATCTGCTCGTTCGATTGGCCTGTCAGGGATTCAACCTGCTGTTTTAAAGAGGCATTTTCTTCGGTCAAAGCGGTGACTTTCTTGGAGAGCAGATCCGCTTCATTCACTTTGGTGAGATACTTGCTTTCAGCCACAACGCAGCCGCCGCAAAACATAGCCAAAATAGAGATCCAAAAGAAAACACATGCTGTCTTTTTCATAAGTCCTCCTTATTTAATGGAAAACGGCTTTGCAAACCCATCAACGAATAAACCGGTCGATACAACATTTATAATAAAGCCTCAGGATAATCAACCTTCAAAGCGATGAAAAAAGGGGCTCAAAGCCCCTTTTTGTTTACCTTTGAGTTTTTAGGATTTTATATCAGGTGCCGCTTTGGTCATCGAGTCCTTTGACGCGTACGGCATGGAGATATCTTTTTTGAAAGTAGGGCATATCCAAGTTGTCGATGCGTACGGACTTGCTTCGATAGGAAGCGTGGACGAATTCATTGTTGCCGATGTAAATGCCGACATGACCGATCGGTCTTTTCGTTCGGAAAAAAACAAGATCGCCCGCTTCAAGCTTGTCGCGATCGATCCGGACGCCGACCATGGACTGTTCGCGGGCGGTGCGGGGCAGGGAGACATCGAACATTTCATACATCTTACGGACGAATCCGGAACAATCGATGCCCCGGACATTGGCCCCCCCCAGACGGTAAGGGGCGCCAAGGAAGCCGGTTGCGACTCTGACGAATAATTTTCGTTCGTCGGGACTGTCCCAAGTTCCCAGAAGCTCATCTTTTGTCTTGCCGTCCCTTGGTCTTTCTCCGGAGGGGTTTATGGAAACGATATCGTCATCGTCGGCGATATCGTCTTCCTCCTCTTCTTCAAGGGACGCGGAGGTGATCACGGGAGGCGATGCTTTCGCCAAGACGAGATTGTGGCCGACATGTAGATTTCTTGAATTGACTTTGTTCAAGGCGATGATGTGTTTGATGGGCATGCCGGTTTTTTGAGAAATGGTGGCAAGCGTGTCTCCTTTTTTGATCGTGTAAGAATGAATCGGCTTGGGTTTCGTTTTTCCGGATTCGTGGGACGCGACGACTTTGCCTGTCTCTGGGGAGGGAAGCTGCAAAACCATTCCCGGCTTTAAGTTATTTTTCGTAAGACGATTGATTTTCTTTATTTCTTCAATGCTGACGCCTGTTTTCTTGGAAATGGTGTAAAGATTGTCCCCTCTCCTGACGGTATAGGTTTTGGCGACCGCAGCGGTGGAAAAACAGAAAAGAAAAAGAAAAAACAATCCAGACAATACTAATATGCGCCGTTTCAACATGAAGTACCTCCAATATTTTTGCGGGGCAGCCCCATTTTGTTAACGGTGTACAGATCGCGGCATGCAGCCGCTTGATTAGTGTATCATGGATTTACTGCACACAGAAAACGAAGGTTACATCTCAAGCAACGTTCCGCCAACTTCGTGTCGAATGACATACTAAAATTAGAAATGCCTGTCAAATTTATTTTGCATTCTTCCATGAGTCGGTATAGGAAGCATCGGAAGAAAAAACGGACAGAAGATCGATGCAAAAGCTTAAATATATTGTGTTATTTGGATTAGCGGCTCTTTTTTTGTATGGGGCTTGGGATGTGGGGCGGTATGTCTTCTATCCGCAAGTCTCCGATCTTATTGTGAATCGACCGGGGAAAACCGCGTTTATGGAATACCGGGAAAAAGTCTGGCGGGAAAAAGGCATTAAAAAGAAGATTTCGTCCATATGGGTTCCTCTGTCCCAGATATCTCCCTATGTGGTCAAAGCCGTCATTATCGCCGAGGATGACAAATTTTGGTCCCATGAGGGGTTTGATTTTGATGCAATGCAGAAGGCCTTGGAAAAAGACATCCAAAAAAAGACATTCAAGGCCGGTGGGAGTACCATTTCTCAGCAACTGGCTAAAAATTTGTATTTGTCCCCGGAAAAAAGCCTGGTGCGCAAACTCAAAGAAGCCATTTTAACCTGGAGGATCGAAAACCATTTGAGCAAGAAAAGAATTATAGAATTGTACCTCAATGTGGCCGAGTGGGGGGACGGTCTCTTTGGAATTGAAACAGCTGCACGGAAATACTATGGAAAATCCGCTAAATTCTTGACTCCTCGAGAAGCGGCGTCCCTGGCGGCGGCGCTGCCCAACCCCCATCGCTATCGGCCGGACGGGCGCTCGCGTTACGCGACCAACCGGGCTGAAAAAATCTATTCGATCATGGTCAGACGAGGGATCGTGATCGAAGACTATGAAGAGGTGATGCAGGAAGGGACCGGAAAAGACATGCCAAGCGATATCGTGTCGGGGCAGAGCGTTGAGCCCGGGGGACTCCCCCAGGCTCAACGCGATGATTTGCCGTCCGGCGGCACATCCGGCGATGACCCGTTGACAAGCGCGC
>CAZPTW010000078.1:0-9619 GCA_964589235.1 uncultured Smithella sp.
CCGCCCTTGTCATTGAACAGGCGCGCGGGATGGGGTTTAAAGGCGGCTTCATTGTGATCGATCAGGCCAAGCTGGATTATATTGCCAATCTGTTGAAAGGCTACAAGCTGATGAACAACACGATCGGTGTGGCCACTCCCATGAGTGTTCCCGTTCCCGCCTCCATCGCTTACGAGAAGAGGTATAAAGCCACCTACAAACGAATGGTGACGTCCGAGGGATTTCGAAATTACGGTGGCATGATCGCTTTGGCCCGAGCGATCGAAAAGGCGGGAACGACAACCGATGTTTATAAAATTCGAGCCGATTTCCATAAGGCGCTGCCGATCAACGGCGATGTCATCCCAACGGAAATTTTCGGCATCAGTCCCAAAGGCGGTCTCCTGATCAACGGATCGACACAAACGGTTGAAAATGGCCGTCTTACGCCGCCTATCCAATATTTCTGGTGGATTAAAAGCGATCAAGAGTGGGAAAACATCAAAAAAATTACGAAAAGCACGGCTAATATGGTTCGTCTTCCCAATTAATGGAGGGGCATATGATGAAGAAAACACTTTTCTGGATGAATCGATGGATGCTGTTGGTCGTCGGAGGTCTTTTCATGGTTTGGCTTGCCGGTTGCGGTTCTGTGAGCACGGTGGTTCCCGAAAAACCCAGTCCTCTGAAAGGGGTCTTTGTGGATAGTCCGGTTGGAGGCGTCAGTTATGCGACACCGACTTTGAAAGGTGTTACCAAGGCGGATGGGATGTTCGAATATCAGCCGGGTGAAAAGGTGACGTTTTCTATCGGTTCTCTTGTGTTGGGCGCCACCGAAGGCAAGCCGGTCGTCAGTCCACTCGATCTGGTCGCGGAGGCCAAAGACGCTTCCGATCAGCGTGTGGTCAATATTTGCGTTTTGCTGCAAACACTCGATCAGGACGGGGATCCGGCAAACGGCATTTGGATCGATGAAAAAGTCGCATCCATGGTGTCGAAGCATGGCAAGGAGATCAATTTCAATAAGCCGGTTCGCGCCTTTTCTTTTGACGCGGGATTCCGGTCCGTCATGGCTGAATTAAATGAAATCGACGCGTTCGGTGAAACGCCCCGCGCCGTACGGCCGCCGGGCGTGGCTCAAAAGCATCTGGAAGCGACCTTGGAGCGTCTGAAAAAAAAATAGGGATCAAAAGCAACCTCTCGTCAAGAACGTAAAAAAGGATGATCGACACAAAAGAGATCATCCTTTTTTTTTCGATCGGAAAGCAACCATCCGCGTGTCAAGGCCTTTTGCATGGGATAATAGGGCAGCCCGAGAGCGCCGCATAAAGGAGAATTCTTCGCAATGTCTTTTAATGATTGATTTTTCCCAAAGTTTGCTTTAGCGTGCTTGAACTATTTTCCTGAGGATGGAACATTATGAAGTATTCGAAATCACCGCTGAATCGTGGATATGCCGATCAGAGCCTGTCCATTCACCTTTCGACGGAAGAAATCAGTCTCTGTCCGCTCGATCCAAAAGTGCGGGACTATTTCATCGGCGGCCGGAGTTTGGGACTATACCTGTTGCATCACAAGGTCCATGCTCGGACCAGAGCTTTTGATCCGGAAAATCCGCTGATTTTCTCGCCCGGCCCGCTCGGGGGAATTCCTCAATTTCCCGGTACGGCCAAATGTATTGCGGTATCCCTGTCTCCGTTGACTCATATTCCCGGGGTATCCAATTTTGGAGGGTATTTTGGCGCTTATTTGAAGTATGCCGGTTTTGATACGCTGACGATCACGGGGATTGCACCGAAGGAAGTCATGATCGTGATCGATGGGTTCAGGCAGGAAGTGAATATCGAGGAGGCGCCTCCGGGCGACCATGTATTCGATTTGGAAAAAGTCATTGTGGAACGTTTTTCGGAAAGGGGTCGCCAGAAGCGCGATCTCGCCTTTTTGACCACTGGCATCGGCGCGGCCCATACCTTGTTTGGTTGTATCAACAGCCATTACTACGATGCCACTAAACCGGCAGAGGGGGGCAGGGGCCTTTTTCGCACCAAGCAGGCGGGACGGACCGGTCTGGGGTCGGTCATGCATGCCAAAAACATCAAAGCCATTGTTGTCTTGGCGGAATTTCCGCATGGAGATAATCCTTATGGCGCGGCAGATTGGGAAAAGGTGAAAAAAGCCGGCGCGACGTTGCACCGGGTGATCAAAGAGGTTGATCCGCAATCCCTTCAGATGAGTCGCAAAGGTTCGGCTGGGCTGATATCCTTTATGAACAAAGAGGAATATCAATCCCTGCCCGTCAAAAATTTTCAGTATGGATCGCACCCGCAGGCCCCGCAGATTTGCGGCAAAACGTTCGCTGAGCGCCTGTTTGAGCATCGCGGAATGGACGGGTGTTTTCCGGGCTGCAACCTTCGCTGCAATAAAGGAGGGTGGGTGAGGTTGACCTCCGGTGAATTCTGCGATCACAGGGTTTGGGTGGATGGACCCGAGTATGAGACGGCTGCGGGTTTTGGTTCAAACCTGGGTATTTGGCATCCGGAGTTTATTTTGGAGGCGAATTGGCATTGCGACAATTATGGGATCGATACCATCACAACCGCGACGATCATGGCCTTTGTCATGGAGTGCTATGAACGCGGCTATTTGACGAAGGAGGACACAGACGGTTTTGTCCTGGCTTGGGGGGATGAGTCTGCCGCCCTCCAATTTATTCACGATCTGGCTCATCAAAGGACAAAGCTCGCACAGATCGCCGGACGCGGCATATTGGCCCTGCGGGATTGGATCGCCCGAATGTATATGGAAAAAACCGGCGGGCCGGACCCGACAGGGGAACTCGATCAATTTGCCATGCAGGCCAAAGGTTTGCCTTTTTCTCTCTACCGGACGCATCGGTCTTTGTCCATGCAGGCCTCGTATGCGGCGGCCAGCGACATCGGCGCGCATCACGCGGCGGCCTGGCTTATCAAAGTGGATCTGCTGGGCGCTTTCCCCACATTGGAAGACAAGGCAAAGGCCCTCATTACCTATCCGCGGGTACGCCTGGGAAACGATAATCTCGGCCTTTGTAAACTGCCTTGGGTCGATGTCTTCAATCCGGAATCGATGAAACGCGGCGGTGAGGATGTTTATATCAACCCGGCGTCGCAGGAGCTGTACGCGGATTTTTACAACGGAATGTTCGGCACGGCTCTGACGTGGGAGCAGATTTTCCAACAAACGGACCGGGACATCAATTTGCAGCGTGTCATGAATGTGATGGCCTTCGGCGCGAAAACGCTCGAACAGGACTGGATCCCGGACCGTGCGATCGGGCCAACGGAGGATAAACTCTATGAAGTTGAAAAAAGTTACAACGACCAGGAGTTGGCCAGGCGGTGGAATATGGCGATTGAAGTCGTAGAAAAGATGGGGACCTCCGAGAAGCGCGAGGCGCTCATGAGATATCGGAAAGCGGAACTCCGAAAATTGATCGATATGTATTATGACAAAAGAGGCTGGACGGAGAAAGGAATTCCCAAGATCGAGACGCTCAGAGAAATCGGTTTGTGGGACTATCTCAACGAAGAAACGAAAACGAGACTGACGCAGATGGGTGGATAAACGGTTGTGAGCGGGAAAGTGAAGCTGAAACCGGCGATCAAAGACTGGCCTGAAGAAGACCGTCCCAGGGAAAAGCTGTTGGCGAAAGGGGCGGGCGCTTTGAGCAACTCGGAACTTTTGGCGATACTATTGCGAACCGGTGCAAAAGGGGTAAGCGCCATCGAGCTTGGACGGGCTCTGATCGAAAAATTTGGCACGTTCCGAGAAATGAGCCATACGGACATGCGCAATTGGAAAGCGTTTAAAGGGTTGGGGCCCGCTAAAATCGCGCAAATTCAGGCAGCCTTGGAAATCGGACGACGTTTTCGCGATGTTGAACTCCGGGCCGCCAAACAAAAAGTGATGTGCGCCCGGGATGTCGCCGGGGCCCTGATTCCTCAGATGCGTGATTTGAAAACGGAAGTGTTCAAGGTGGTCTACCTCGATGGCGCCCACCGCATCATCGAAATCTGCGACGCCGCGGTGGGAACCGTTCATCATGCCTTGCCGATCGTCCGGGAAATTCTTCACGCGGCGCTTCAAAAGTATGCCGTATCCATGATCTGCGCGCACAATCATCCCAGCGGCCACTTGACACCGAGTCAGGAAGACCGTGACATCACGAAAACACTTGTCGAAGCCGGAAAGCTTCTGCAGATTCGCCTGTTGGACCATCTGATCATCGGCGACGGCCGTTACTTCAGTTTTGCCGATGAAGGCTTGCTATAGCCGGCGAGGGGGGCGGCAAGACATACCGAGGGGGGCGGCGCCATGCGGGGGCCGCCCGAAGAGATGATCGGGCGTCTTCTCTCGACACCGATCGTTCATCCGTTGCGACGGCGGGTGCGGAATGATGTACTCCAAACGGTTTTTATCTCGAGGGGGGATTTTTCGGGGCGGCAGGTGATGAAAAAAAAATTTCGTCCAGCTTTTTTAAGCCTCGAAACGTCATAGCGCGACCCTTGTCAATCGTTTGGACGCCATCGCATGATATCGAAGATGAAAAGCGTCCCCGTTCCGTGTATCGTCCCTGTCGTGGAAAGGGACGACGCCCTTTATGAAAGCCGGTCGTAGCGAATACCTAAAAGGATGGTCCTCGGCGCGCAGGGAAAAGCCTAGATCATTGGAATCGCTGAGACGGCAGGGAGAATTCCGCATTTTATCTTGACAGAAAATTGCCGTTTTTTTATCGTGACCGCAAACCACCATCCGCCGGATGAGAGAGAAAACGCCGATATCCGGCAGGTCGTCGAGGAGTGAATCATGGCAAAAACGAAGACGAAATGGACCGATTGGCACGATCTTCCGTCGGAACGATTGGGATGGAGAGTGCCGACGGGCTTAAAAAAACCCATCGTCGCATGTGTGATCCATCTGGGAGTGATCTTGATTCTGCTTTCCACTCAGATGGGGCTTGCCGCGGAGTTGACCTGCAGGCGCCTGCCCATGCTGATGGAGTCGTTTCATGAACGACACTATGCCATCAAAAGCACCACCGATGCCATAAGAACCCGTGCGGTGGATCAGATGATCAAACAACTGGATCCCTCCAAAACCTTGTTTTATGAATCCGATTTGACGCAAATCAGGCCGCTTTTGCTGGACGTCTTTGCCAATGCTGAAAAAAACAATTGCGCCTCTTTGAAATCCTTATATGAACTGCTTGTGGCGCGCTCCAGAGAAAATGAAGACATGGTGATCAAGATATTGGGACCTGGTTTCAAACCGGACAGAGGAGCGACACTGTATATCAACGCGGAAAAACGGCCTTATGCCAAGACCGCTTCCGAAAAACAAGCCCTCTTGAAAAAAATGATTCAATTCCAGATCGAAAATGATCTGAGCATAGGATTGGACATGGCGGAGGCGAAAAAAAACCAGATCCATCGCTATCGGCTTCAAACGAAGCGCATCATTGAGCGGAATCCCGATCAGCTGGTGACGACCGCTGCGGAGGCTTTTGCGCGTGCCTTGGATCCACATACGAGTTATTTATCACCGAAGAACCTGGAAGATTTGAAAATACATATGCAGCTTTCCCTGGAGGGGATCGGGGCGATCCTGTCGAGCGACAACGGATTCACCATCATTGAAGAATTGATTCCCGGCGGAGGTGCGGAAAAGTCCGGCTTTTTGAAACCAAAAGATAAGATCATCGCCGTTGCTCAAGAAGGGGCCAAACCCGTCAATGTCATCGATATGGATCTGCGGGATGTGGTCAGCATGATCCGGGGGAAAAAGGGAACGCGGGTCACCTTGACCATTTTGCGTGACGGGATCAAAAAAGAACGCTTCGACGTGACGCTGGTGCGCGACAAAATCGACGTCAAAGATCAAGAGGCGAAAATCGCTTATCAAACGCGCGAGGTGGACGGGAAAAACTACCGATTCGGTGTGATCGATCTGCCGTCCTTCTACGGCGGGGAAAAAAGCGGCAAATCTTGCTACAGTGACGTGAAAAGGCTTTTAAGTGAGGCGCGAAGACAAAAAGTGGATGGGCTTGTATTGAACCTATCGAGAAACAGCGGCGGGCTTCTCGATGAGGCGGTGCGCATTGCGGGGCTGTTCATCGGTCCGGGAGGCATTGTTGCGGTCAAAGACAGCCAAGGAAAAGTGACGATCATCGGAAACGGTTGGGCGTCGACGGGGCAAAACGGGGGGAAACGGGAGGTGGTCAAATTGCCTCTTGAAGATCCGCAAAACGTCTATACGGGGCCTTTGGTTGTTTTGACCAGCCGTCTGAGCGCTTCGGCCAGCGAAATTGTGGCGGGCGCTCTGAAAGATTACCGCCGCGCGGTGATTGTGGGGGCAGACCAGACTTACGGGAAAGGGTCTGTCCAGTCGCTTGTGCCGCTGCCATCGGACCTGGGAGCCATGAAGGTGACCACCGGCGTTTATTTTCTGCCGGGGGGGCAATCGACGCAACAGAAAGGCGTCGGCGCGGATATCCCTTTGCCGACATGGTACAGTTTCGAAGACCTGAAGGAATCGAAACAGGATTATGCGCTTCCCGCCCAGGCTATCGCGCCTTTCGCGGCGACACCGCAAGGTGGAAAGTCTGCCTGGAAGGCGCTTGATGGGAATTTGCTGGAAATTTTGGGATCAAAGTCGCGGGCTCGTGTCGCCAAGAATGAAGCATTCGACAAGATCATAAAGGAAAACAAGGAGGAAGCGGATCGGAAAGGCGTAATCCAACTGGATGATTACAGGAAGACGTTGAAAAAGCAAAACGCGGGGAAAGGACATCCGACGCGCCAGGAACAAAAACAAAAACTCCAGGAACAATACGCGCCTTACATCAATGAGGGCGTCAACGTTCTGATGGATATGGTGGCATTGAAGGAATAGACATCAATTTTCTAAGGAGGGGACGATGAACATGAAAACCACTTCCGGCGCAAAACGTTTTCTTTTTTTCGCTCTTTTGTTGATTTTCGTGGGGGGGCTTTTCGCATGGTGGGTTCAAACCGACGGGGGGAAGATTAAAATCAAGGATCTCCGTTTCATGGGCGCTGACGGGCGGTTGGTGAGTGCTTTGCTTTACATTCCGCCGGAGGCGGATAGCGTAAGCCCGGCCCCCGGCATTGTCGCCACGCACGGGTACATCAATTCGCGGGAGACACAAGACGGTTTTGCCATTGAATTTGCCAGACGCGGCTATGTGGTCATGGCCCCCGATCAGTCCGGTCATGGTTTCACCGACCCGCCGGCATTTGCCAAGGGATTTGGAGGGTTGGACACCCTGAAATATTTCCGCACACTCGATATTGTCGATCCCAAGAACATCGGATTGGAAGGACATTCCATGGGGGGCTGGGCATCGGTCGCCGCCGCCTCTGCCAATCCCGACGGCTATCAGTCGATGGTCTTGGCCAGCTCCTCGACCGGGTCCTTCGGTGTGGCGGACGGAACGCCCACTTTCCCCCGCAATCTGGCCATCATCTTCAGTCGGTATGACGAATTTTCGGACCTGATGTGGGCAAGCCCGATCCCCAGAGATGTCGGAAAATCGGAGAAAATGAAAAACGTCTTCGGTGTCAAGGAAGATATCGAGGCGGGTAAACTCTATGGGTCCGTCGAGCAGGGAACGGCCCGCAAACTCTACACGCCGAATATGATCCATCCTCGCGTGCACTTTTCCACCGAAGGCATCGGTGCGGCGATCGAATGGATGCAGTTGACACTCAAAGGTGGAAAACCGATTCCGCCGGCGAATCAGGTTTGGTACTGGAAAGAAGGGGGAACTTTCCTTGCTCTGATCGGGATGATTCTGCTTCTTTTCCCGATGGGGTCACTGTTTTTACAGACACGCTTTTTTTACGAACTCAACGAACAGCCGCTTCCGTCCAAAGGTCTCCAAGGGGCCGGTTGGTGGGTTGGGGCGTTTCTGACCATCTTGATTCCGATACCGCTTTTTATATTTACCATCGGGGCCCATGGCAAAGGGTATCAAGCCCCGACGGCATTTTGGCCGCAGAACGTGACGACCACGATCATGTATTGGGCGCTTTTTGTGGCGGTCGTTTCGCTGATTCTTTTTTTGCTTTGGCATGTCATCGTCAACCGCAAAACGGGGGCGACGGCCGTCAACTACGGTCTGAGCTGGAAAGGACGAGGCGTGGACCTCATTAAAATATGGAAGTCGTTTCTTCTGGCATTGGCCGTTTGCGTTTGCGCATACCTTACGCTGGCTTTCAGCGACTGGGCCTTCAAGACGGATTACCGCTTGTGGGTGTTCGCCATCAAACCGATGAGTATTTTTCATTTCCGGGTCGCCTTATGCTATTTGATTCCGTTTATCATATACTTCTTGATCTTGGGGATTGTGTTGCACGGCCAAATGAGATGGCGGGGCGACATGGGCTTTGGGCGTGAAGCGGTGATCAATCTGCTGCTGCTTCTTCTTCCGTATGTCATCTGCGAGGCCGTCCAGTATGGGCCATTGTTCGCGGGAGGCACCCTGGCGATCCCCAAGGCCGCGCTCTTCGGGATCGTTTTGTTCCAGTTTTTCCCGATCTTCACGATCGCGGCGTTGGTGTCGACGTATTTCTTCCGGAAAACAGGGCATGTTTACGTCGGGGCTTTTTTGAACGCCATGCTGATTACATGGATTGTGGTGGCGGGCCAGGCCACCCATTACAACTTTATGTAGAAGGGGAGGCCCAAGCGGTCCGCCTCGGGGAGTGAACCGGGCGGACCGCTTGGATCGATCCCGATGAAGACGCGGCGGATCCCATTCGGGGATGCCGCACGCGTGGCGCATGAAACGATTCGTCATCGGGCCGCGTTGATGACGCTTGATAATTCCCTGGCGCTGGTTTTGAGTTGGAACGATTGGGCGTTGAGTTCTTCGGCGGCGCTGGCCGACTCTTCGGCGGTTGCCGCGGCGCTTTGGATCGTGGAACTCATTTGCGAGATGGCCGCGTTGATTTGTTTAATTCCCTGCGCTTGATCCCGCGAAGCCTGGGCGACACTGGAAAGAAGTGAAGCGGCTTTATCTGCGATCGATCTGTTGTTGGATAATTCGGTGTTGATCTGCTCGAAAAGCACATTGGCCTGCTGGATTTTTGCCGTGGAATCGGAGATCAGCGCCGCGGTGTTTTTGGCCGCTTCAGCCGATCGAAGCGCAAGGTTTCTGACTTCTTCCGATACCACGGCGAATCCCGCTCCCGCCTCACCGGCG
Source organism: uncultured Smithella sp. (assembly GCA_964589235.1). GTDB lineage: Bacteria > Desulfobacterota > Syntrophia > Syntrophales > Smithellaceae > UBA8904. The sequence goes on from CAZPTW010000078.1 coordinate 9,245, forward strand.
CGGGCGGCCTCCACGGCCGCATTGAGCGCGAGCAAGTTGGTCTGAAAGGCGATTTCGTCGATGGTTTTTATGATTTTGGCCGTTTCCTGCGCCGCCTGGACGCTGGCGTTGACGGCTTCTTTCATGTCGTTCATCTTCCGGCCGATGGCCTCGAAACTTTTTTGGGCGTCGACGGACATGAGGGTGTCGGCCTGTCCGGCGTGGTCCGCGTTTTGGGAGGTTGTGGAAGACAGCTCTTCGAGAGATGACGAGAATTCTTCGATCGACGACGCTTGCTCGGAGGTGCCTTCGGCGAGCGTCTGGCTGGAACGGGACACCATCTCGGAGGCGGCGTTGACTTCATCGGACGCTCTCACAATGTCGTCGGCGATATTG
>CAZPTW010000079.1:0-9480 GCA_964589235.1 uncultured Smithella sp.
CCCGGCGGTCCTGAACGCCATCGAAGCGTCGGCCCGGAACATCGGGTACGGGAAAAAATGATTCATCTCGGGAACGGCTCTGTCCGTTCCCGACGATTTTATTGAATCAGTTTGGCGATACGGCTCCAGCGGACGCTTTTGTCTTCTGAATCCCACGACCAGTAAATAATGAACGCTTTTCCCAAAACGTCTTTGAGATCGACAAACCCCCAAAAACGGCTATCCATGCTGTGGTCTCGGTTGTCCCCCATGACAAAAACCATCCCCTGGGGAACCGTGACGGGGCCGAAATTGTCTCTGGGTTGAACGTTTGGGGGAAAGACGACCGGGTCGGTGTAAACGCCGGGGTCATTGGGCAGAGGTTTACCGTTGACCAAGAGTTGTTTGTTTTTCATTTCGATGATGTCGCCTGCCGTCCCGACGACACGCTTGATATAATCCAACGAACGGTCATGCGGATAGATGAAGACGATGACATCGCCCTTTTGGGGCTCGGAAACAGGAATGATGGTGTGGCGGAAATAAGGCAGCTTCACGCCATAGATGAATTTGTTGACGAACAAGTGATCGCCGACAAGCATGGTGGGAATCATCGATCCGGACGGGATTTTAAACGCTTGCACGACGAAAGAAATAATCAACGCGGCGATGGCCACGGCCAAAACGATGGATTCAATAAATTCGCGGAATTTGGATTTTGTGGGAACAGGTGCAGGTTTGTTTTTTTTCATAATGACCTCTTCATCGGGAGTGGTTTCTTCATCGGCTCGAGCGATTCATCTTTTCATGTTCATGTCTTAGGCTTTGCGCAAATGATTCTTTTTTCATACCTCCATCGGCTCTATGGCATGCCTTTGGAGTGTCCTGCCGGACGGCAAAGTCGTTCCACCGCATACAATAACCCTTTGCTTGCGTCAAGCGTGGGTCGTCAAATGAAAATTGACAGATCCAGGGTTGGTCGACTCGGCTTTTTCGGGATCTTCTCTTCCGGCGATCGGAAACCCTCAACGTTTCCGCAATTTGCAAAACCCGGTTTGCCGATGGAGTGACGCGATCGTTTCAGTGGCGTTGATCGTTTGGCATGAATGGTCTAAATCTCTTTGATGATTGTCTTCTGTTTGACGATCCACGAAGGACGCAGGCGGTTTTCAGCGTATCGGCGATCGGGGACGCGACAGACGTGATTTTTGATGGATGTCCATGTCGATGGACATTTTGACGAGAATTACAGAATTGTTACAATCCAGCCGATACATGAAGTACGTGCGCGAAAGAATGACAGAGAACGGATAAAAACGGCTTGAATAACGCCATGATGAAGTATCTGGAAAAAGTCTTTGACGCGACATCCGCCGTTGTGCTCGTTTTGAATACCGATGGAGCGATGGTCTGGATGAACCGGGCCGGCAGGCGGTTTACCGGATACTCTCAAGGCGATTTCTCCCCACCTTTATCTCTTCGACTTTTTTCCAAGGCTGGACATGATAAAATCGAGGCGGTTCTTCAGGAAGCCCTGTCGGGGACCAAGCCTTCCTCGTTCGACCTTCCCGTCAAATGTGCCGATCAGACCATCAAAAAAATCCGCTGGCATGTCCTGGTGATGGAGGATGAAGATGCACAGGCATCCAAATGGGTTGTCCTCTGCGGAGATGAGACGGCCTGCTTGGGAGCCCAGACGGCTGATTTTGACTTGACGGCGGAGCGTTATCGGCTGTTTTTTGAAAACGCGGGGATCGGGATGATGTATATTGACGAAGACACCAATATCATCTTGGTCAACAAGGAATTCGAAAAATTGATGCGTTATTCGAAAACCGAGGTGGAAGGTAAAATGCAGTGGCCGGTGCTGGTCGCCCACGCCGATGACCTGGAGCGCATGATGGAATACAACCGTTTGCGCAAAATCGAGCCGGCATTGGCGCCGACCACCTATAACACCAAACTCAGACACAAAAACAGCGATATTCTTGACGTCATTGTGCGCGTTACCGTGATTCCGCAAACAACGTTTCGCTTGGTCTCTTTTCTGGATATGACACAGGAACGCAAAGCGGAAGAAGCCATTCGCGCCAGTGAGGCGAAATACCGTTCACTGGTTGAAAACATTCAAGATGGATTGTACCGCTGCGATCTCCAGGGAAACTTAATGTTTTGCAATCCTTCCGCCGCCCGCTTGGTGGGCTATGACCGTCCGGATCAAATCATCGGCAAAAACATTATCGGGGATTTTTTCTATAGCCCCGCGAAAAGAGACGAATTCTTGGAACAGCTGAATATTCGGGGAAGTGTCTCGGACTACGAAGTGATGCTGAAGCATAAAAACGGATCGGCGGTGATCATTTCGACCAGCAGCCATTATTTTCACGATGAAAACGGGAACGTGTTGGGTGTCGAGGGATTGTTTACCGATATCACTCAGCGAAAACAGGCGGAAGAGAAATTCTTGAATGTCTTCATGATGGCACCTGACGGCATTTCGATTACCCGCCTCAAGGATGGATACATTCTGGATGCAAACCTCGGCTTTGAATCCATTTCCGGTTGGAAACGCCTTGAGGTGATCGGCCGAACGTCCCTGGATCTCAATTTTTGGGCGGATCCAGCGGACCGGGATTTCTTGGTCAGAGAACTCATGGAGGGCCGTGACGTTCGGCAAAAAGAGTACCGGTTTCGACAAAAAGACAAGACCCTGCGTGAAGGGCTTTATTCCGCCTGTCTGCTCAAAGTGGCGGGGGAGGATTGCATCATCTTCGTAACGCAGGACATTACCGAACGCAAAGAAACGGAAAAAATTATCAAAAACAACGAAGAGAGGCTCCGCGGCATCACGGGCAATATCCCCGGTCTTGTTTTTCAATTCACAGTAACGGAAACCGGTCGGTATGAACTCGTCTATATCAGCGAGCGTTTTTCGGAATTTTTCGGGATTTCTTTAAACCATGACACTTTTTTTTCGGACTTTCTGTCTCGGGTGCATCCCGACGATCAGGAAAGATTGGTTCAGGGCCTTGAGCGTTGTGTCCATTCCGGAATGCAATGGGATTTCGAAGGTCGTTTTATCAAACCTTCGGGTGACCTCATCTGGTTTCAAAACCTTGCGACACCGACCCGCGTCGGCTCTCAGGTGCTTTTCAACGGCATCACGCTCGATATCACCGCGCGAAAGAAAATGGAGGAAATGTCCCGTCAGTCAGAGGAAAAGTTTCACAAAGTTTTTGCGACGACACCCGATTGTATCACGATCACCCGGGTGGTCGACGAAATAATCCTGGAGGTCAACCGCGGATTTGAAGAAGTCACCGGATGGACGCGAGGCGAGGTTTTGGGGCGGACGTCCTCGGAGATCCAGCTAAGGGTCGATTGGAAGGAACGTGAGCGGATGCTCGCGGAGATCAAAGCGGGCCAGGATGTCCTGCACCGTGAAGCGATGTTCAGGCGCAAGGATGGTTCACTGATCAACGTCATATACTCCGCCCGCGCCATTTCAATCGACGGAGAGCCGAGTTTGATTTTCGTTTTGCACGATATTACCGAAGAAAAGCGTTTGGAACAAGAGCGGCAAAAGCTCGAGGCGCAGTTGTTTCAGTCACAGAAAATGGACGCGATCGGGCAATTGGCAAGCGGTGTGGCACATGATTTCAACAATATTCTCACCGGCATTCAGGGAAACGCTTCTCTGATCATGATGGATTATCCTGAAGATCATCTCCACCATCAACGCTTGCGACGCATTGAAGAAAACGTCAAACGCGGCGCCAATCTGACCAAGCAGCTGCTCGGCTTCGCCCGCGGGGGAAAATATGAAATCAGGACGTTGGATGTCAATGATCTGGTTCGGAAGAATGCCCAGCTCTTTACGGAAACCAAAAAGGAAATCGAGGCGGCTTTCGAACTGGAGGACCATGTCTTTCCGGTGGAGGCCGATGCCGGACAGATTGACCAGGTTTTGCTCAATATCTTCATCAACGCGGGACATGCCATGCCCGGGGGAGGAAATCTCTACATTCAGACAGCCAACGTGACGTTGCTGGATAAAGAGGCTCAGGCGTTCGACATTCCGCCTGGAGATTATGTGCGAATTTCCATTTCGGATACGGGAACAGGGATGGATCAGGCGACACTCAAACGGATATTCGAGCCCTTCTTTACAACAAAAGCCAAACAAGGGGGAACGGGCCTGGGGCTCGCGTCGGCGTATGGCATTGTCCGGAATCACGGTGGCGCAATCACCGTGCAGAGCGAACCCGGACGCGGCGCGACGTTCATGATTTACCTTCCAGCCTCTGACAAATACATCGAAAAAAGCGAGCACGAAGGTTTCGGTCATCTGGTGTCCGGTTGCGGAACGATTCTGCTGGTGGATGACGAACCGATGATTCTCGATTCCGCCTCGGAAATGCTCAAAATGCTGGGTTATACAGTTTATCCGGCTCCCACCGGACAAGAAGCCTTATCCGTGTACATGGAAAAGCAAAAAATGATCGACTTGGTGATTCTGGATATGATTCTTCCTGGCATGAACGGCGCGCAAATTCTCAAGATGCTCAAGGACATCAATCCAAACGTTCGTGTGATTCTCTCCAGCGGATACAGCATGCAAGGAGACGCCCGCAATGTCATGGATTTGGGCTGTGAGGGTTTTATTCAGAAACCGTACAGTTTTGCGGATCTTTCTAAGCTCGTCAGCAAGACCATTCATCTTGCCCATGAAAAGCCTAAGTAATCAGACCTCTTACCATCTTTCCAGAATTTCTTTGGTCAGTTCCGAACGAATGGCTTGATCCAAATGGACACATCCGAAAAGACGGCTTCCGGTCATTCGGGCGTTGAGGACAGAAAGGCCGTTGGAGCGATCGTCCAACCAAGGCACGTCAATTTGATCGTAGGAGAAATCTCCGGTGAAGACCATCTTGGTCCCCTCGCCGCCGCGCGTGGCGATGGCCTTGACATGGGAAGGGGGAAGATTTTGAATTTCATCGACGATGACGAAGCATTTCTGAATGGAGCGCCCCCGAATTTTGTCGAGATCCATCATTTCGATTTTTCCGTTGGCCAGCCAATCGTTGATTTTATCTTTCATCTTTTCTTCAACCAGTTCTTTGATTGCGTTGATGTTGTCATAAATCGGGTGCATCCAGGGCTTCATTTTGGCGTCAATGTCGCCGGGGGAATAACCCAATCTGTCCTTATTGCCCAGTTGAATGGTTGCGCGGCTGACCAGAATTTGTCGGTAGTGGGCGGCCTGCTCGAAGGCCGCAAGAAGCGCCAGAAAGGTTTTGGCTGTTCCTGCTTTGCCGGTGAGGGCGACGAGCGGCACCGACGCGTCACGCAAAAGATCCATGGCGATAAACTGTCCCCAGTTGGTTTCTCCGTTGTTGGACCGAGGCCGTATCCCCAGCAGTGAAATATCTTTTTCGACAATGCGGAAATAATCCCCCTTGCGCACCGCGGCAAACGCGGGTCCCCAAACGCCGTCTAGATCGCAATAACAGACAACACCTTCATTGAACCGGATTTTGGCCAGTTGAGCGGCGAGTTTTGGATCGGGAACTTTGACGGGGAAGGTTCTGTCTGAAATCCACACGCGCTGAAGGTTGATGGTTTCGCGATGAGCGTGCTCGAGTTTGGCATCGGTCTGATCCATTTTGACGGATTGCACATCGATGTCGAAGTGAAGGGCCAGTGTCTCCAACGCTGCGTCTTGAGTCACCAGAATGACTTTCTCATGTCGCAATTTGCGCTTGGCGTTTAGCGCTGTGGCGATGATGCAGTGATCGTTTTTCATCGGCGACAGGTCAGCTTCTTTGATCAGCGAAAAGTCATGTTGAAAAAACCGGACGGAATGATCTTTCATCCGGAAAAGATTGCGGACGTTTCGGATGACATGGCGGGCGATGTCCGCCTTGAAGTCGTTGCCTGTCTTGTGTGAGTCGAGTTCCTCCCATGTCGCGTAGGGGATCAGAACGCAGTTTCTGCCTCCTTGACGAAGTTTTTCAAAGACATCCATCCCATATTCCAAAGCGCTGGTATCCACCACGAAATATTTTTCCGGAATCTTTCCCGTCGATTGAGCCAGATCACATCTTAGCGCCTCCGTCTTCGTCTTTTTACCTTTCGTCATGCGTTCGCTCCTCGGTTTGCGTGGATTGAATTTTCAGGATGGATATCGTCTTGCCAAGACCTCCTTGATCGGATCGTTCCGTTTATCGGGTTATCATTTTATCAAATCCGGGGCACGAGACAATATAAAAATGGTTTTTGTATTGTCTGTCCGCCGCGGCCAAACCGAAGGAAAAGGGTGCAGGGCTAACCCTTTTGCCCCTTTGCGGGATCATCGTCAGATGCGGACGGATCATGGGCGACAAAACAGGAAATCTCGATTTCAGATGAATAGAAAGCGGCGCCTCTGGTTGAAACCGAAGGCGCCGCGAGAAAAAAAGTTAAACAAATTTGGTGCTAGATGTGAGCCTTGGAGTCTCTCAACATCAAAACGCCGAACATGCAAACCAGGTAGAAGATGGATATAAAGGCCATAACGACGGTCAAACCCACTTTCTGAGCCGCGGCGCCCATGACGACCGGAACGAGCGTCGTGACCAGACGACCGGTCGAGTAACTTGCGGAAACGCCGACCGCACGGATATTAGTCGGGAACTGCTCCACGAGGTAGGCCGCCAAAATCGCCCAGATGATCGAAGGAATACACCAAGCGATCACCCCGAGCGCATAAAATACTCTTTCGTCTGACCATTCAATCCCCATCCACAAAAACAGCGTGACGGCCGCGCCGAAGCCACTGATTGCCATCACCGGACGTTTACCGAACTTGTCTCCGGCCCAGCCAGCCACAAAATAGCCTGCCACGGCTGCAAACTGCAAAACCATCAGGAAAGACGAAAACGCTTTTGGCGACATGCCTCTTTCCCGAGCCAAGATGGTGGGAAGCCAGGTGTTGACCGCCCAGTAAGTAAACATCAATGAGGTGCAGATGAGAGCGGCAAAGAAAAACGACCGCACATTTTCTTTTTTCAGCAAATCGCCAAACCCGACTGTGGCTTGAGCTGGAGCCCCGGCGGCAGTTGCGCCACCCTGTTTTTTAGCCTCTTGCATTTTAACCCAAACCGGAGACTCGGGAATGGCAAAATGGATATAGATGGCAAGCAAAACGGCTGACGCGCCAGCAAAATAGAGAATCTGCCATCCAAAGATCGGACACAAGAAATGGTTGATCAAAACGATGACGGCGATGCCCACCGGCCAGCCCAGCTGCATCCAGGAGCTGTATTTGGCGCGTTTGGCCGGTTCCGTGTATTCCTGCAGAAGCGTGCCGGCAAGCGCCCACTCGGCCCCCAGCCCCAATCCAGCCAAGAATCGCAAAACGGCCAGTTGGATGTAATTCGTGACAAAACCGGTCAAGCCTGTCGTAATGCCGAAGAAAGCGATACACCAGACCAACGCTCTTTTTCGACCGTATTTATCGGCAAGCGGGCCGAAAATATAACCACCACAGCTCATACCGATTAGCATGCAGGTTGCGACAAAACCAACCTGCAGCAAGTCAAATGTTTCCCATGCCTGTAATAAAAGAGGTGCCGCCAAAGCATAAACCCAAATATCCATTCCATCGAAAGCAAATCCCAAAATAGCAACCGCCAGGACTTTTCCCCTATACTTTGCCGGGTCAACAATTGCGCTACTCGATACTTCAGATCCAACTTTTGCAGAACTCGCAGTAGTTCCATTCATTCCATTAGACGACATGTAACCCCCCTGAATTAGAGAAATTATAAATTAATTCTCGGTGCATCCTGTGCACCTTCCACATCGCTTGTGAAAAAAAATACTTTCCTCCCCCCTTTCTTTACTTTTCTTGCGTTGCAATCTTCGTATCTTGCCACCTTAGTCAAAGGGCTTATTGCTTTCAAGAAGTCGCCGGCTCACAAACGGGTGCGAAATTTCAAGCCGGAAGGATCGATCTGCAGAAATCCAAAGCCTCCGCCGAAAAGCCTCAGTCTCCTGACAGACGTCGTCTACGTGCTTTAATCATTTTTACAACAATCGTATGTTGTATGAGCTATTTTGCCTGCGTCATTTTGTCAAGCAATATTTTTAGTCCTGAAGAAGCACATGAATTGTCCTTTTTTGTCGTCGATCAACTGTCCGGTTGATAAGGTGCCTCGCCTATGGCTACATTATAGGACGTCCCCTCGATGGCCTTTTCTATTGTCTGTGAACATTGACCTGCAATCCGCCTTGACACACCTCATGCCGCTCCCTATACTCAAGGCCGGTGAAAACAAGTCCGTGTCTACGTCTTAAAACTTATTTGTGTTCGGGAGGGAGTCGTTATGAAAAACAGGCAAGCGCAGGTCGAAGATGCATTATTGGACAGACGGACATTTATCAGTTCGGGGATTGCCGTTGCGGGCGGTTTGGCTTTATGGTCCGGCGGATTAGCCCGGGCGCAATCCCCTGTCTCTGCCGAACAAAAAACGTCCGGTACCGGCGGTTCCAGGAAGGCTTGGGCGCAAAAGAATCTGCGGGGCGGCGAAGCCTTTGTGTTGCCTTCTGTCAAACAGGACTTGAAAACCCTGGATGTGGAAGGCGTCAGACGCGACGTCCGCCACGCCATCGCCCAGGGGTTCTGCTCCGTCATGCCGATGCCGATCGGCATTGATCGGGATGCCATCAATTTAATGTATCAGACCGTTGCCGATGAGGCGAAGGGAAAAATATTGACCGTGAGCCTGATTCTGCCCGGTAAATGGGAAGATATGGAAAAAAGGGTGCGTTACCAGGAAGGCTTGGGTTATTCCCATGCCATGATGTACTTCAATCCCAAACTGGCAAGCCAGGAAGCCATCTATGAACAGATGCGCTCCATCGCCGAGAAAACGTCCATGGGGATTATTCTCTACGCCAAACCTGAAAACGCCATTCAATCCATGGACCCGACCGGCCTGCCCATGGACGCATTCGACAAGCTGGCGGACCTCGATAATGTCATCGGCTTGAAAATCACGCAGACCATTCGGCCGTCCGCGGCCTACGCTCTGGCAAAGCGCCTGGGCGACCGTTTGCTTTTGGGGCCGGTCAATCTGGAATGCATGCTGCTCATGTCGCTGAAATACAAAATGCAGTGGACAGGCCAATGGGCCATCGATTCCCTGCAATCGCCCGAGCAACCCTGGGTCAGTCAATTCCTGGCGCTGTTGGCCGAAGGCAAGGACACGGAGGCTTATAAACTTTACTGGCGCTATGAACCCATCGCAAGTTTTTTCTATGCCCTTCAGGAACCCTGCTTGAAAGCCGGCGGCCACCCGTGGGCGCACATTAAATATATGAAATGGCTGACCGGCGGCAACGGCGGCCTGGTGCCCGATCTCAAGTCTCCGGCGGAGAAAGTGCCGCCGCTGGACGCCGCGGGCCGGGCGAAATGCCGCGACATTTTTAAACAGGTCGGCATCAAAACCGTCGATC
>CAZPTW010000080.1:0-9479 GCA_964589235.1 uncultured Smithella sp.
TTTTGTCCTTTCCAAAATTTGGTTTGGGCATCATTGCCTGGATCGCATTTGTCCCTTTATTCATTGCCTTAAAAGACGATCTTTCTCTCCGCCAAGCCGCTTGGCTGGGGTTTATTTCTGGAATCACCGCACACATCGGTATGATCTATTGGATTGCCGATGTCGTTATTCATTACGGTCATCTTCCATTTTATCGAAGTATGATGGTGATGTTTCTCTTGGCGAGTTATCTGAGCATCTATGTCGCATTGTTTTCATCCGCGATAGTTTTTCTTCGTCAGAGATTCGCTTTATATTTGGTTGCCCCTGTCTCTTGGATCTGTTTGGAATATCTGAAATCGAATTTGTTTACAGGGTTTCCATGGGAAAATCTCGGTTATTCTCAATACGCAGATTATTATTTTATTCAAATCGCAGATGTCGCAGGTGTGTATGGCTTGTCTTTTCTTGTCATGCTCATTAATGTGACAATCTATGAGGTTCTAACGAAACGATTTAAAAATACACTTGCCTTGTCGATCACCGTATTATTGTTGTGTCTGGGGGGCTACCTTTACGGAATTCTGAGAACGAGCCAAATTGATCAAGTGCAAGAAAATGCGCCGACGATAGAGATTGCTCTGGTCCAGGGGAACATCGATCAATCGATTAAGTGGAATCCGAAGTACCAAAAAGATACTCTCGATGTGTATGAGAACCTGTCTCCCAGACATCCCGATGGAAAGGAAAGATTGCTTGTTTGGCCGGAGACAGCCGTTCCTTTTGATTTTCAAGACGAAAGCGATTTAAAAAAAAGAGTCGAGTCAATTGCCGTCAGGTCGGAAAGTTGGTTCATTTTCGGTTCTATGAGCTATGAATTGAAAGGCGGCGTCAAGAATTACTACAATAGCGCCTACTTGCTGTCGCCGGCGGGAAGAGTTCATGGGAAATATGATAAGGTGCATCTTGTGCCTTATGGAGAATATGTGCCTTTGAGAAGGATATTTCCATCAATAACGGCATTGGCCGCGGATATCGGCGATTTCTTACCTGGGAGGGAATATATTCCATTGAAAATGGGCAAACGTCATATTGGGGTTCTGATTTGCTATGAGGGAATCCTATCCGAAGCCGCCAGGCGGTATAAAAGGGCATCCGCGGATTTCTTGGTCAACATTACGAATGATGCGTGGTTTGGAACGACTTCTGCGCCTTATCAGCATTTTTCAATGACCCTTTTTCGTGCAATAGAGACACGCCTTTTTCTGGCTCGTGCGGCAAACACAGGAATTTCGGCGATCGTAGATCCGACAGGAAGAATTGTCAGGAAAACAGAATTGTTTAAAAAAGATAAGATTTCTGCTAGCATAAAAATAGTAAAGGTCTCGACGATATACGCAAATTATGGCGACTGGCTGACATTTATGGCGTATACTGCTTTGATTGTGATGATCGCAATGGTGAAAAGAAGGAGGATGAAAAATGAATCATGAAAACATTTCTGAGAAAATTAGCAGTTTAAAAAAAAGAATTCAATATATCGGGGAGTGTCTTTGACGTCGATGAGTTGGCGTTAAAAGTTAAAGACCTTGAAATGCTTTCGGCCAAAAAGGATTTCTGGGACGATCCGGAAAATGCCAAGTCGATTCTCCAGAAGAAAACGAAGATTTCCGATGCTCTCGACGGTTGGAGAAAATTCAAAAACCAGATTCAGGATGCTGAGACACTCTTGGATATTGCCTTGGAGGAAAAAGATGAAAAGGTTATGATGGATCTCTCCATCGAACTCGGTCAACTGGAGCGAGATGTCGAAAATGAAGAGCTCAAGATGATGTTATCGAGTGAACAGGATCCGATGAATGCCATTGTTTCCATTCATGCCGGGGCTGGAGGTACAGAGGCGCAGGATTGGGCTGAAATGCTTTTGCGCATGTACCTGAGATGGGCCGAAAACAGGGGGTTTAAGACCAGTATCATTGATTACTTGCCTGGAGATGAGGCAGGGTTAAAGAGTGTGTCTTTCACCCTGGAGGGGGAGTACGCATATGGTTTTGCGAAAGCTGAGATCGGTATCCATCGGCTCGTGAGAATATCTCCTTTCGATGCGGGGGCTAGGCGCCATACTTCTTTTGCGTCTGTTTTTGTCTATCCGGAAGTGGATGATGAGATAAAAATTGAAATCAATGATGAAGACTTAAGAATCGACACTTATAGGGCAGGCGGTAAGGGTGGGCAACATGTCAATAAGACGGACTCAGCCGTGCGAATTACACATTTACCGACGGGTATCGTCGTTCAATGCCAAAATGAACGTTCTCAACATAAAAATAAGTCAATGGCGATGAAATATCTGAAGTCTCGGCTTTATGAAAGAGAGTTGCAGCAAAAAAATCAAAAACTCGATGAGGAGAATAAGCAAAAAAAAGATATTGCTTGGGGGAGCCAGATTAGGTCTTACGTGTTGCATCCGTATAAGATGGTCAAGGATCATAGGACGAATTTAGAAATCGGAAACGCCCAGAAGGTCCTCGATGGTGGTATCGATGAATTCATTCAAGCCTATCTCATGATGGGTGATAAACAAAATAAATGTTGAGACAAACATTACGCCGGCGGATTGGCGGTCCATGCGCGGTCTAAATAGTGTTTGGGCAAAAAAATAAAATGTGTTATACCTACAAAAATTTTGAAAAAAACGATGAGCCGCATGTCCTATAATCATGGGCAGGTGTGTCGCTTTGAAAACAGAGGTGAGGTCTCATGAATCATTTAAATAAATCCGGTGTTGCCATCTTCTTTGCCATCTGTTTGAGTTTCGTTTTATTAACAATGACAAATGTCGAAGGATTTGCCACTCAAGCGGGACAAGCGGCTGAGCCATCTCTTCCAAGTAAATTGGAACACAAAAAGCATACCGGTGCTCAAGTCGGTGAAGAAACAGGAAATACTAAAAAAGAATCCAGCTCTGCCGATGAAAAGAGCAAAGAAAAGGCCATGGTCGATGAAGAACAAGATTTAATGGAAAAGGCGCTCGAATTGCTGGATATGGCGGACGGTTGTTGGAAAAAGGGTGATATTGAGAATGCGCTTAATTATTTAGATAAGGCTTATGCGCTGGTGCTCGATACGAACGGTGATGTGGAAATCAGCCGCCAAAAAGATGATCTACGCCTTTTGATTTCCAAGCGCATTGTCGCTATTTACTCTACGCAGAATACGAAAACGAACGGCAAAGCAAGCGAAATTCAACAGCAGACAAATGCAGATGTCGAAAAAGAAATTAAATCATTTCAGACCGTGGAACGAGATTTTTTTATAGCCTCTTATCAACGGTCTGGGCTTTACCGGGATATCATATTGGAGGAATTGAGAAAAGCGGGGATGCCGGAAGAACTCTTTTGGCTGCCTCTGGTTGAGAGCGGCTTTAAGGTCAGTGCCTTATCCCCCGCTAGAGCTTTAGGATTATGGCAGTTCATTCCATCGACAGGATATAAATATGGTTTGACCAGAGACGAGTGGATGGATGAAAGAATGGATGTGGTCAAATCAACGCGGGCCGCAATCGCCTATTTAAAAGAGCTTCATGGAATGTTCGGAGATTGGTTGACAGTACTGGCAGCCTACAATTGCGGTGAAGGCAGGGTTCTACGGGTCATTTCGAGACAGCACATCAATTATTTCGATCGATTCTGGGATCTCTACAGACAACTTCCCAACGAGACCGCCCGTTATGTGCCGCGTTTTTTAGCGACGCTCCAAATCATCAAAGACCCTTCAAAATATGGATTTGATCTCAAGATGTCAGAACCGTTACTGGATTTTGAAACGGTAAAGGTCAACAAGATGATGAAGTTGTCGGACATCGCTTCGAGAATCGAAACGTCTGAGGAATTGGTTTATATTCTCAACGCTGAGTTGAGGCATAAAACAACCCCGGATCGTGAATATGAGATGAGAATTCCTAAAGATGCTCTGCAAAGATTCAATATGGTTTATGCAGATATTCCTGAAGTAGAAAAGCCGCGTAATGCCGTTGCGCGCTCGTCTTACCTCAAACATCGTGTGAGGACCGGAGAAACCGTTGCGTCTATCGCGAAACGGTACAAGGTTTCCCCTGAATCTATTTATGAGAACAATCGAGTGAACAAGAACAAAAAACTCGTTCGCGGTCAAATCATTCGTATTCCTGTCATGCGGTCGGAGATAGCACTCAACAAGAAAAAAACATCTTCAAGCCAGTGCGCGGCAGGTGTTGCCGTGAGGACATATCAAGTTAAAAAAGGGGAATCTCTCTTGAGTATTGCGAAAAAACACAACGTCTCCGTTGTAAAGCTTAAAGAAATTAATCATCTCAAGAAGAATGACATCCAGGCTGGAAAAACACTCAAAATTCCCATAGAACAACTCAACAGCTCCAGTGGAAGCTCACAACCGGATGATAAGGAAAAACAACTTGTCGTCAAAAAAAATACGGTCAAAACAAACCATGAAAAAAAATCCTTAACCTCCGATGAGGTCGCACAACTGGGGACCAATAAACACATTGTTACAAAAGGAGAAAGCCTCTTTTCAATCGCCAGAAGATATCGTGTGGATGCAGCCAAAATTAAAGAGTGGAATGATATCGCCGGTGACGAAACGATCTCGCCTGGACAGATTCTAATTGTTAAAAAATAGATGATCTAGACTAATAAAGAGGCGTTGCCGACTATTTTTTCAAAAAGCTTCTTTTCTTTCCTTTTCATTTTTCGAATATTGGTTGGAGTGGTGTTGACGTGTTCATATCCCAGTAAATGCAGAAAGCCATGTATAAGCAAGAAAAAAATTTCCTCTTCCAAGGATAACCCCCCTTTTGCGGCATCGCGTTGTGCCGTCTCAACTGAAATGACAATATCGCCCAATACCGTTGGGTTGATGTCTCCATACTCTCCTTCCTGGAGGGAAAAAGAAATAACATTGGTCGGTCTATCTTTGCCGAGATATTGTCGATTGATGACTTGAATGTCTGCGTCATTCATGAAGGTGATGCTGATTTCTTTTCTCTCGCAGTTTTCAAGTTTCAGCAGCTTGATGGCGGCTTCGCGAATTTTTTTTTTGTCTATTTTAATGAGCTTCTGCAGATTTCTTATTTGAATTTTCATGGGATTCCTTCCTGGATGTGAGTTCCCTGACGTTAGATTCAGGATAATCCACACGATGATGAAAGATACCTGTTAATATTCGAGTAAAGGTATCGGCGATTGTGTTGAGATTTCGCAGCGTCAATTCACAATCGTCGAGTTGGCCGTCCATGTATACTTTTTCGATTCTCTCTCGGACCAAGGATCGAATGCGCGCAGGAGTTGGGTTGGTGAGTGTTCTGGAAGAAGCCTCAATGACATCCCCAAGCATGACCAATCCAGCTTCTTTGGTTTGTGGCTTGGGGCCAGGATACCTAAAATCGCTCTCCGTCAGTGACCGAATGGACTCATCCTTGTTTTTCTTGGCCTTGTCGTAAAAGTAACTCACAAGACTGGTCCCATGGTGTTCGCGGATGATGTCGATGATGGGTTTCCCGAGTTTGGCTTGTGTGGCGAGTTCGTAACCTTCTTTGACATGTGAGATGATAATCAAAGAGCTCATTTTCGGCGATAACTTATCGTGTCGGTTATCATGACCACTTTGATTCTCAATGTAATAATGCGGCTTAGCCAGCTTTCCGATGTCATGATAATAGGCGCTGACTTTGGCCAATAAGGCATTGGCTCCGATGGCATCCGCCGCGGCCTCGACCAGAGAAGCAACAATGATACTGTGATGATATGTTCCGGGCGCTTCAATAATCATTCGTTGAAAAAGCGGCTGGTTGAGATTGGCCAGTTCCAATAATTTGATGTAAGTAATGAAACCAAAAAGACTCTCAAACAAGGGGGTGATACCTGCGACCAAAATACCGGTGATAATTCCTCCCAAAAGACCCATCGCCAGGCAAATAAAAAAATCTTTGGATAGCAAATGGCCGGACAAAAGGGTTAGAGAGAAGATCGCAGCCATGTTGATAACGCCCAAGAAAACGCCGACTTTCAAAAACGCCGAACGTTGGCGGCTGTTGACAATATGATAGGATGCAGCGACAGAACCCAAAAATGAATACAATGGCATGACAATTTTTTCATCAAACAATAGGCTAATCAGAAAAGAGGTCAGAATGCTGATGATCAAGGCTACATTCCGATTAACCAGGACGGCGATGATCATTGCGCCGCATGCAAAAGGAATGGCAAAATAGCAGGCTTCAACTGGAATATTATGAAAGGCACGATTGATGGCTTCAGAAATAAAAATTCCAGCTTTGACTAAAAATATTTGCACGATAGCCACGATCGCGAAAACTAAAAAATCCAAATTGGATCGAGTGGTCGTTTTCAGCCAGTTGCGCGTTCGCCAGAAATACATCAGAAGCGTTAAGAATAAGGTGATGCAAAATATGCCGAGAAGAATCTTCAAATTCGAAATTTTATTGTCGGTTTTTGTTTTATGAAACGCCTCGAGTTTAGCCAATTCAACATAGCCGATTTTCTCACCTTCCCTTACGATCATCTCATTCTTTTGAACTTTAAAATAAACAGGTTTGACATCGCTTATCGCGGCCGCTCGTCTCTTTTCTGTTGCCTCCTTGTTAAAGCTTAGATTGGGCTCAATAAGTTTTTTCAGTAAAGAGAAGACGTATCGTCGGTATTCGGGTGGATCATTTTTGAAAACGGCGTTTACTTTTTTTAAAAGCAATGGATCAATCTCTTTCACGTTCAAAATGGAAGAAACATCCTTGAGATTGGATTCTTTACGAGTAATGACTTCAATGATTGTGATGCCTTTTTCTCGATCTGATTTTTGAAAGTTACCGGAGGCAATATAGGTGTTTTCATAAAAAGAAGAGAGAACCCGCGATAGTTTGTGAAGTAAATCGTTAGAGCGGCTATGAGCGCGGATGAAGGCAACCTCTTCATCGGTTAAAGAAACACCCCATAAATTTTCCAGCTGAATTTTCTGTTGGCGAAAGTCTTTGCCATCGCCGACCATCAGAAAAGAATTTTTGAGCAATGTGATTAAAGTGATGGGCATTTCAGAATCGTAATCATAAATATTACTGACACTTTCCGCCGCTTCGCTTTGTTTTTGTCTTGTGGAATGGCTATCCTCAACATCGAAATCTCGATCCGCCTTGATATTCTCGGAAGCGATCATTCCATAATGATATTCTGGTTTCGTGACATAAATATTCGGTGATAAAATCAAAGTCAGTCCAATGCATAAAAAAAGAGCAATCGCCCACCGTTGAACAATGACGTTTTTGAGGAAAGAAAAAGAAAAATTCTGATTTTCTTTGAGCTTCTGTAACAGATGATCAATTTTGTCTGTTGCCAAGTCAATGATATTCATGATAATTTGTTTTTTTCGGATTTTCTTTCGTGGTCCCAAGACGCATACGCGGCAATGACATCCTGAACAAGGGGATGGCGGACGACATCGACTTGAGAAAAATGAACGATACGGATTGCTTCGATTTTTTTGAGAATTTTTTCCGCTTCGATCAAACCGGATGATTTGTCCGTTGGCAAATCGATTTGTGTCACATCACCGGTGACCACCGCTTTGGAATTGAAACCGAGACGGGTGAGAAACATTTTCATTTGTTCAGAAGTTGTATTTTGAGCTTCGTCAAGAATAATGAAGGAATCGTTGAGGGTGCGGCCCCGCATAAAAGCGAGAGGGGCGACTTCAATAAAACCTTTATGAATAAGCGCTGTCGCTTTTTCCATCTCCACCATGTCGTAAAGAGCATCATAAAGAGGACGAAGATATGGGTTGACCTTTTCCGCCAAGTCGCCGGGAAGAAAACCCAAGCGTTCGCCAGCCTCGACGGCGGGGCGAGTCAGAATAATCCTTTGCACTTTTTTCTCAAGCAAATGTGAAACAGCCATGGCCATGGCTAAATATGTCTTGCCGGTGCCGGCAGGTCCTATTGCCAATACCATATCCGCATTTCTCATGGCATCGATGTAATGGCGTTGAGTGATACTTTTGGGTGTGATGATACGCTTTTTAGAGGAGATGAAAACAGTATCAAGGAAAATTCGTGATAGGTCAAAATCGATGTCCTCAGAGAGGATGCGATGTGCATAATCAAAATCGGAGATATGTACTCGCCAGCCTTTCTCCATAATGCTGTAAAGCTGCGTAAGGACACGCGTCGCTATCAGAACAGCTCGATCATTGCCGGTGACGGATAAATGATTCCCCCATGGCTTAATTTTTACCGGTTCGAGCTTTTCGAGGAGTTTTAGATTCTTGTCGTGTTCACCGCAGAGACTTTTCAGTAAGTTTTGATCTGAAAAGGTTATTTTCTCAGGTGATGAAATTTTAGTTGTTTTAATCAAAAATGTCTGCCTCTAAAAGGTTCATCTTCGCCATAGCCCTTTGTAGATAAAAGCCCGCCATAGCCTCCTTCCAATGGCTTTAGTTCCTACCATTAACATCTATGCTTTGCAATAAAATTTACGGTTGTAAAAAGAGATGCGCAAAAACCTTCGCGTCTCCTAACATATTGATAATAGGGCAATATTCGTCAGGCTGATGGGCCATCATGTTGCTTTTTGACCAAACGGCCACGGGATAATTCTTCTTTCGTAAATAAGCAGCGACGGTACCGGCACCGACGCCGCCTGGATAAGCGTCTAATCCGTAGACACGTTTGACGGCCTGTTGTAAAGCCTTCACAATCGGCGCATCTGCGGAGGTTGGTGTTGTGGACTGAACGTATTGTTGTTCGGAAATGTCTATCTTTACGTTGAATTTTTTCTCCACCTTTTTTGTGATTTTTTTGATTTCCGTCAAGACATCCGGAAGCTGATAACGCGGTAATACCCGGCAATCCATATAAAAGACATCTTCGCCTGGTATGGTATTGATATTTTCAACGTTTGCTTCTTTTTTTGTCGGTTCAAATGTACTTATGGGTGGTTCAAAAAGAGGATCAACGGCGTTGAAAATTTTGCGCAGTCGGGTTAATCGGGTTACGAGATAAGAAGCTGCGGAAAAAGCGTTGTTGCCTAATTGCGGTTTGCTGCCGTGGCATTGTTTCCCCGTCGTCTTGAATCCAAGCCAGAGGATGCTTTTTTCCGCGATTTCGATAAGAGTTCCATCCGGATTTCCAGAATCGGGCACAACGATTAAATCGTTTGAGTTGAATATTTTTTCCGGCAAGTCCAAAACATGATAAAGGCCTTTACCACCGGAGGTTTCTTCATCTGCGACAAAGAAAAGACCAATGGAAGATGATGGCGTGATTTTTTCGTCGATAAAAGCTTTAGCGGCAAAAATGGAGGCGACCATGTCTTGTTGGTTGTCTTCCGTGCCGCGTCCGAAAATGCAGTCGTTTTTGATGTAAGCGGTATAAGGATCGGCACTCCAAAGATTTTTTTCACCTGGGGGGACAATGTCTAAATGCGTAATGATCCAAG
>CAZPTW010000081.1:0-9455 GCA_964589235.1 uncultured Smithella sp.
AGACTCCGAATGACGAGAGCGAAGGCCGCCTGCCTCGGCTCCGACCACCACCAAACCATCGGCGCCGGATTGCTCCGCTTTGACCGCGTGGGCCAGCGACAGCACCACGTGCAACCCCTTCATGCCCAGATCGTGGAGGAGAGGGTAGATCGAGGCGGGTTGTCCCACCGACGTGGTGACGGTTTTGACCCCGAAGTCAGAAAGGGTCTTCAAAATGTCGGGTGTTCGCGGATTCATCAAAACGACATTGGCCCCGAACGGCTTGTCGGTTAATTTTCGGACGGCATCCAAGAGGCGCTTGACGTCTTCCAAGTCCGATATGAAGCCCAACGCCAACATCCCAAACCCCCCCGCCTCACAGACCGCCGCCACCATGGGCGGGCTGTTCATCGAACCGATGGGACCTTGGATGATCGGGTAGCGGCTTCCCAGGATGTCCAGCAACGATGTCATATCCAGCCTCCTTGAGAGAATCGGGATATCATTTATACAGAAGTTTCCAAGAAGGTCAATCCCACGAATCCCTTGAAGCGATGAAAAGGAAGAGATCAGGGGTTAGGAGTGTCGCGAGGCCGCCGACATTTTTTTGTGGCTGTTTGACCGGAAATCGCCTATAGCTTGAGGAAATGAGGGAGAAGAAGATGAATGGAGCCCCTACAGATGCCGCGACGGTCATTCTTTTGCGTTCCCGTTCGGGGACGGGAGAAGATGATCTGGAGGTATTGATGGTTTTGAGACATCGCAAAAGCAGCTTTGTCCCGGGCTATTATGTTTTTCCGGGCGGGGTGATTGATCCGGGGGATTATGAGGCGGACGCCGAGCGCTTCGTGAGGGGACTGAACCGTGAAGAGGCCACGCGCGTTTTAAACGATATGTCCCGACCGGAAAAGGCATTGGGGGCTTGGGTGGCGGCCGTTCGTGAGACCTTCGAGGAAGTCGGCATTCTCCTGGCGGAAAATGAAAACGGCGTGCCTGCGGCCATCCAAACCGACGAAGAGCGTCGACGCTTTTCAGATTACCGCCGAAGGCTTATCGAACGCAAAATCCCGTTTGTCCAAATTCTGAGGGACGAGAAGCTTTTTCTTCCGCTCTATCGTCTGCACTATTTTTCGCATTGGATTACGCCGGAGGGGTTTCCCTTGCGCTACGATGTGAGATTCTTTGTGGCGGAATGTCCCGCCGGTCAATCCGTCAGCCATGACGGCGTGGAGCTCACGAAACACGTCTGGCTTCGGCCTAAGGACGCTCTTGAACAATATCATCAGGGTCGGCTCGATATGGTTTTGCCCCAAGTCATGACCCTTCAAGACATCCGTTCTTTTAAAACGCCGCGGCAGGTGATGGAAAATGCGCGACGGCGTCACATTTCCGCGACGCTCACCAAAATGCTGCGTTTGGATGGACGGGAGGTGGAAGTCATGCCCGATGGCACGGTTTACGAAAACCGGCCGCCCGTCTATCCACGGCCGGATGAGGAAGATCCGGAAAAAAATTCCTCATAGCATCGGGAAAAAATGTCGTGCCGGGGACTGTGTCACGACCCGGCCGATATTTCATTCACCCATCATACCGGATACTTAACGTGTTTTGAGCGGGGATGGTTGAGCTGGCACGCTTCCCGCATAAGCCTCAGTCCGTGAAACGACGCGACGATGGAGGTTTTATGATTATCCAGGTGACGTGTTCAGCCTTTGCCTTGGTCGGTATTTTTTTGCTTTCTTTTCATCTGGAGGTTCGGGAGCTGGGATGGGCCTCCAATCTCAACGCCGTCCTCATGGTCATCGGGGGGACGTTTTTTGCCACGCTTTTGGCGTACCCTCTGCGGAAATTGTGGATGACGGCGGGATTGATCGTCCGATCCTTCGAGGGGGACGGAGAAATCCGCCGGACGATCTCGACGTTGGTGCATTTGGCGCGGGTTTACAAAAAAGGGGGCGTCCGAGCTTTAGAACGGGAAGGCGAACGACTGCCGGCGGGACTGATCCACACGGGCGTCGGCCTCATCGCCTTCAATTTCTCGCGGTCGAATGTCGAGGAGATTTTGCACAAGGAAGCGCTTTTTGTTCACAGTCAGTACGAAACCGCGCATAAGATTTTGTGCAGCATGGCCAAACTCGCTCCGGCGATGGGACTGGCCGGGACGGTGGTCAATCTGATCCGCACCTTCGGCCATATCAACGTGCCGCAAAACCTGATCGGTTAAAGGGCGATCGCCATATAACCGATCAGGTTTTACGGTGTTGTTCTGGCGAACATCTGCTTTGTGCCTCTTTCAAACAAACTTCGCGAATTCATCGATCAAGATTTGCTGCGGATGGAGATGGTGCAAGAAGGCATTCTGGACCTCTACGACGAGGAAGCCCCCCAGGCGATTCAATATAAACTCGAGACGCTTTCGGGAGTGCCTTCGGAGCTCTATCACGCACGCGATGGCGTGGTCGATATCCCTTTTCATCAGGAGGGGCGAAAAACGGATGAACTCCATGCAAAGATCGCCTGAAGAGACGGCATGCCCATTGCCGCTGAGAAAATCGTCCAAACGCCTGCGGCAGTTGAAAAGCGGTGTGGAACCGGCAAACAGCAACGAAATTTGGTTGATCACGCTCAGCGACCTTTTGATGCTGTTGATGATTTTTTTTGTGTTCATGTTGGCCGTGCCGTATGCCGATTCGAGTCTCCCCCACCCTCCCCAAGCGGTTCTCTCACAAACCCCGGCGTCCGAAACCGCTTTTCCCCCGGTTGAGAGAAAAGAGGCGCGGACACTTGACGAGCGTGCCCTGGCGCAGTTGGAGCGCGAATTGAAAGAAATCCTCGACGATGGGGGGCGGACAAGCGGCATGACGATCGAGCGGCGTCCGCACGCGGTGATGATCACCTTTCCCGAGCAGATCCTGTTCGATTCCGGGCAGGCGAATCTAAAATCGGAGGCGCAACCGACCCTGGCCGCGGTGGCCGCCTTGATTATCGGTCACCCTGAATGGTCGATCGAGGTTCAAGGTCATACCGACGACCGCCCCATCAAAAGCACCCGCTACCCCTCCAACTGGGAATTGTCCGCCGACCGTGCCATCCAGGTGGCCAAAGTGCTCGTTCGGCGGGGCGCCGATCCGGTGAGAATCATCGCCAAAGGATTGGGTGAATTCCATCCCGCCTTCCCCAATACGAGCCCGGAGGGGAGGCTGAAAAATCGTCGTGTCGAAATTCAATTCTCGATTCAGCCGACCGTTGTGGCGGCGAAAGACCCATCGTTGACTCTCGGGGAAAGCCCGGGGCTTTGATCATGACGTTTCGAGGCGTCCGGCGCCTTGTCTTGCGGATCAGGCCGGCTTTGTCGCGAAAACTTCCAGTTGAATATCCATTCATCATGATTTATGCTTCCTTTTGGCGTTTTGATTTCTGTTTTTCTGTCATGGGCGCAAGGGGATAGCAATGGGTTTAATCAAGCTGCTTTTCAACGATCCGGTCGCGTTTTTTCTCCTGGCCGTCTTGCTTTTGTATTCCGTGATTTTGCATGAAGTGGCTCACGGTTTTGTCGCCTGGCGGATGGGGGACCCCACGGCCAAATGGCTGGGCCGACTGACGCTCAATCCCATCAGGCACATCGACCCCATCGGCTCTCTGATGCTGTTGTTCATCGGGTTCGGCTGGGCCAAGCCCGTTCCCGTGAATCTGGATAACATCCCGGCGGTGAAACGACGCAAAGGGCTGATCCTTGTTTCCGCAGCCGGGGTCACGGCCAATATCATCATCGCTTTCTGCGCCTTGCTGATCTGGCGGCTCGTGTCGCCCATGCCCGGCGGCATCATCTACAATGTCCTTTATTACCTGGCCTGGATCAACATTATGCTGGCCGCTTTCAATTTGATCCCCATTCCGCCTTTGGATGGGTCCAAGATTCTGATGGGATTTACGCCGGAGTCGTTCAACCGGACTTTGATGCAGATAGAGCCTTTTGGGTTCTTCATTGTGCTGGGTCTGCTTTTGGTGGGCCTGCTCGATCCGGTGATCCATTTTTTGCAGCGTGTCATTTTGACGTTTATTTCATTGCTTTTGCCATAAGGAGATAAAAAAAGGAGGTCCGACATGTCGACGTTTGTCGAGCTTTTAAGAAACCGCAGAGCCATCCGGGACTTCGAGGATAAGGACGTTCCGATGGATGTGATCCACGCCATCCTTCAGGATTCGACGTTGGCGCCTTCCGCCAGCAACAACCAACCCTGCCGGTTTGTCGTGGTGACCTGCCGCAAAACCATCAAGGCGCTCTCCGATGACAGCAAAGCGAATCTGCTCAAGGACAACGCCGAAGGCAGGATCAAACTCCATCCCGACTACATCGCGTTTCTGAAAAACGAGCAATTCAATGTTTTTTACAACGCGCCGTGCGTGATTTACATCGTGGGGCCGTCGGTGGTCGGGTCGCTTGACGTGGACGCGGCGCTGGCGGCGAGTTACATCATGTTTTCTGCGGCGGACCGCGGATTGGGGACTTGCTGGGTGGCCCTGGGCGCAAACGTCCGCGATCCGAAACTCAAAGCGGAGCTTGGGATCCCCAACGAATGCCGGATTGTCGCTCCGATCATCTTGGGTTACCCCAAAGCCATTCCCGCGGCCTCCGAGCGGCATCCGCCGGATATTCTGCGGGTGGTTACCGAAGCGAAGGGGTGAGAGTTCAATCGCCATCGGGGGGATCTTTTGGCGGATGGGTGATCACGACGGGTGATGGCTTTCCTTGCCGATATCGTTTCTTGAAGATGGTCGCCCCCGTCAGGGGCCGGCCGGGGGACGCAACGATCGAAAGTCTTCCAGGAGGGTCTCGAGCACGGCGGTCGCATCTTTCTTGAAGTGAATGCGGAGGATTTTTCGCCCCAGTTCGGTCAAAGCCTGTCGATCCGCTGCGGCCTGTGCCGCTTTGAGCTGGCCGAAGGTCATGAAAGAATCCGTCCGGTCGGGCCCTTCGGGAATCGGAAGGTCGAAAGCGTCGTCGCCGGTCAATTGGATGAAAAGGCCGCGGCCGGCGTCGCCTTTGTGCAACTGGCCGGTGGAGTGAAGATAGCGGGGGCCGTAGCCGACGGTTGTCGCTGTCTTGAAACGCGCGGTTATCGCTTTCCGCCAATGAAGGAGCACATCGTCGAGGCGATCCGATGGGCTGAGATAAATTTGCAGTCCGACATAACCGCCGGGGGCGGCCTGTTCGAGCAATTCGCACATCGCCTCGGCGGCGGTCGCCTTTGTCTGTCCGTAGAGATCATAGTCCATCGTGCTGAAAACCGGAGACTCCTCCGGCCGGGTTTTCTTTTTCCGGAAGTCCTCGATCATCCGTGCGGTGTGTTTCTTTGTCGCCTCCACGTTGGGTTGATCGAAAGGGTTGACGTTCAAGACATGTCCCGCCACCGCCGTGGCCATCTCCCACAAAAACATTTGGCTTCCCAAGTCGAACGTATCCCGGATACGAATTTTCATGACCGGATGCCCGGCTGTGACCAAATCGGCGATTTGAAAAGGTTCATCGGTGTGCTCTTCTTCAAAAAAGACAAAGACACGATCCCGACCGTAGAAACGGACTTCCATGAGCGGCTCATTCAAAACGGGCAGAATGCCCCTGCCCTCCTTGCCGGTGCTTTCCGCGATCAGCTGTTCGAGCCAGTCTCCGAAAGGGCGCCATGTTTCAGGAAGGACGATCGTCAATTTGTCCCGGCTGTACCGGGCTAAAACGCCTAAAGCCGCGCCAAGAAGACATCCCGGTGAATCTTTTTTCCCGGAAAAGAAGTCGGTTTTTTCCCTTCCGGCGGTTTGGGCGGCCCGAGCCAGCAGTTTCTCCGCATCCACGCCGGTCATCACGGAGGGAATCATTCCGGCCAGCGAAAGCGCGGAATATCGACCCCCGATGTTGGGGTTGTTGGAAAAAACGTAGGAAATACTCAAGTTCCAAGCCTGCTCCAACATGGGGCTGCCTTCATCCGTGATGAAGATGAAATGTTCGTGGGCATGGAGGTCCGGCCGAAGACCGGTGAGATGATAGAAATAATGGAACAAAGAAGTGATTTCGATCGTTTTGCCGGATTTAGACGCCACGATGAAAAGGGTTTTTTTCAAATCGAGGGACTCTTGGACACGATGAATGGCGGCGGGGTCCGTCGTATCCAAGACGCAAAGCCTGGGCCAGCCGGGCGCCCCGCCTAACATCTTGCTGAAAACCTCCGGAGCCAGACTCGAGCCGCCCATGCCCAATAAGACCACCGTCTGAATGCCTCTTTCCACCAGAGGAGCGAGCGAAGATTGGATACTCTTGAGGTGAGCCAAGGTCTCGACGGGGGAGTGGAGCCAAGCCAATCGGTTGGAGATCTCCCGGTTGACGGGTTTCCAAACATTGAAATCACCGGCCCAAATACGCGCGGCGATGTTGCTGCGACGCATCTTTTCCAACGCGTTTTGAACGGCGTTTTGATAGGAACCGAGAAAAAAGGAAATACCGGTTGTATCCATTCCTCGTCAACCTTTTTTAATCATCTCTCTGGCGATGGCCGCGATATGGGCGGACGTGAAGCCGAACTTTTCAAAAAGAACCGACCCCGGCGCGGAGGCGCCGAAGCGATCCATCCCCAGAATTTTTCCGTCCAGCCCGACATAATGCTCCCAACCGAGCTTGATCCCCGCCTCAACGGCAAGCTTGGCTTTGATGTGCGCAGGGAGAACTTTATCACGGTATTCCAGCGGTTGACGGTCGAAGATTTCCCAGCTGGGAAGCGAAACGACGCGAACCCGGATGCCCTCCGCCGCAAGCTTACGGCCCGCCTCGAGAGTCATGGAAACTTCAGATCCTGTCGCGATTAAAATGATGTTCGGCTCAAGAACCGAAGATTCCCACAGGATATACCCCCCCTGCCGGACGCCCGCGGCGGACGCGCAGATCGATCGGTCGAGAACCGGCAGGTTCTGGCGGCTGAGCACAAGCGATGTGGGACCAGACGAATTGGAAAGCGCAAGACGCCAGGCCTCCAGGGTTTCGTTGGCATCCGCCGGACGCAACACCGTCATGTTGGGAATCTGACGTAAATTCATGACCTGCTCGACAGGCTGGTGGGTCGGCCCGTCTTCCCCGACTCCGATGCTGTCGTGCGTGAAGACAAAGATGATCCGAAGCCCCATCAGCGCGGCAAGACGCATGGGGGGGCGCATGTAATCGGCGAAGGCCAGAAATGTTCCGGTAAAAGGGATGACCCCTCCATGCAGGGCAAGTCCCACGCTGATGGCACCCATGGCATGCTCGCGGACGCCGTAGTGAATATTGCGTCCTGTGTAGTCCCACGCTCCACCGACCAGGCCATGTAATCCTTCCCGCGGCGTCTCCGGATTTTGAAAATCGCCCATGCCTTTCATCCAGGTAAAGCAAGACGGGTTTAAGTCGGCCGATCCTCCCATCATTTCCGGAAGCTTGGCCCCCAAGACCTGCAGAAGGGTTTCCGAGGCCTTTCTGGTGGCTATTTCTTTGGATTGATTGGGAAATTCTGAAAGAACCGTCTCCCAATCGGAGGGGAGACGGCCTGTGGATCGTCGTTCGAGTTCGGCGGCAAGGTCGGGGTAATGTCGGCGGTAAGCCTCGAAGGCCTCAAGCCAAACCTTTTCCATTTTTTTTCCGCGGGACCGGGCTTTGGAGAAATATCTGTAGACCTCCTCTGGGATGAAAAACGGTTTGTCGGCCGGCCAGCAGAGCGCCTCCTTCGCGCCTTTGAGTTCCTGGTCTCCCAGAGGGGAACCGTGGGCCTCACAGCACCCCTGCTTGCAGGGGGCGCCATAGCCGATGACGGTTTGAATACAGATCAAAGACGGTTTGGATGTTTCTTTTTTGGCCTTGCGGATGGCCCGGTCAATGGCGGTCACGTCGTTGCCGTCCGACACGGTTTGAACCTGCCATCCGTATGATTTAAAACGCGTTTCGATATCTTCAGTCAGGGCAAGTCCTGTGGACCCGGCAAGCGATACTTTATTGTCGTCATAGAGGACGATCAGTTTCCCCAAGCGAAGATGGCCGGCAAGCGAGCAGGCTTCGGCGGTTACGCCTTCCATCATGTCCCCGTCTCCGGCCATGACATAGGTGTAATGATCGATGATGCAATGGCCTTCTCGATTGAAACGCGCGGCCAAATGGGCTTCGGCGATGGCCAGACCGACGGCGTTGGCCAGGCCCTGTCCCAAGGGACCGGTCGTGACTTCCACTCCGGGGGTGTGCGGGTATTCGGGATGGCCGGGGGTTCGGCTGCCCCACTGGCGGAAGCTTTTGATATCGTCCAACGAGAGATCATAGCCGGTGAGGTGCAAAAGGGCATACAAAAGCATGGACGCATGCCCTGCCGACAACACAAAACGGTCACGGTTCATCCATCCGGGATTTTGCGGGTTATGTCTGAGATGATGGGTCCAAAGCGTAAAGGCCGCGGCGGCGGCCCCCAGCGGCATGCCCGGATGTCCGGATTTGGCTTTTTCAATCGCATCCGCGGCGAGAAAACGAATCGCATTAATACATTGCGCTTCCAACGCATTTTTGTCGGACATAAATTCTCCTTATCAACAAGTATATACAGATCTTTAGACCAAAGAACCAATTATTGCACGCTATTTTTATAGCGACCGGCGCAGGGATCCGTCAAGCCACTTGAGATAGTCATCGCTTCCATGAAGGATGGGCAGCGCGATGATTTCCGGGGTTTCGTAAGGATGACGTTTTTTAATGGCCGCCTCCACCTGCGGGTATAGATCATTTCGGGTTTTGATCAGACACATCGTCTCTCGGGCGGTTTCAATTTTTTCTTTCCACCGATAGGTGCTTTCGACGGCATCGAGGATCTGCGCGCAGGCGGCCAGCCCCTCCTCCACCAGATGCCGCACGATGGCTTGGGCTTGTTCTTTCGTTTCCGTCGTTGTGATCACCTGAATATATGTCATATCCTCCATCCTTCATGACTTTCGGCCGTCGGCGAATCGACGCGACCGGCATTCTACTTTTTCGACAATTCGTACATCATAATGGCCGCCGCCTGCGGAAGACTGAGCGACTCTGTCTGGGTTTGGGCGGGAATCCGCCAGCGCTCATCGGCCAATCGAAGCAGCTTTTGAGGCAGACCATGGCTTTCGCTGCCCAGCAAAAGGGCCGCGTCTTCCGAAATCGGCCGAGGCGCGGTGCCTTCCCGCGCATCGCCGGCAATGACGCGATAGCGCTTTTTCACTTGGGGTAGAAAGGCCGCAAGGTCCACCTCCGGCCACACGGGTAAAGAAAAAATCGTCCCCATCGAGGCGCGGACGGCCTTGGGATGGGTCCAGTCGACCGAGCACGTTCCAAGAATCAGTCCGGTAAAGCCAAACCATCGGGCGGTCCTGAGGAGCGCGCCCAGATTTTGGGGATTGGACATTTCATGCGCGACCAAGAGACGACCGCCGGTCTCTTCCAGGATCGATTGGAT